>DNJG01000072.1 GCA_003489165.1 Nitrospinota bacterium
GCAGGCAATTCCCTATTATTATCTTTAACCAAATCCGACGACCCATCCATCGGCTGGGTGACCCTAAATCCTAAATCTGAATTATTAATCTTTTCACTTATCCCTGTTCCATCCTGAAATATGAATGAGGCATTCCCAATGTTAAAGAGGTTTTTAAAAATAATCTTCTCAGATGCAGTCAAGGCAAAAAAACCAGCAATAATAATTTGTTTATAATGCTCCAAGCCCGATTTACTAATCTCTCTTGAAATAAAATGGTATCTCAGTGACCTTGTAGAAAGATTCAATGACTCTATTTTCTTATAAAATTCATCATAATAATAGGATAGAGAGTGGAGTCTTTCCTTCGTCTTTTCCGGCACGCCTCCTTCTATAAGCGGCTCAATATTTCTTATCTGACCTTTATCAATCTTTTCTATATAAAGCTCTTCTATATCATGGTAAATCTTTAATCCGATGGAGAAAAATTCGTCTGGGTTTATAAAATCATCTCCACCAATAGGTTTTGGTGACTTCTTATGGATTTCATAAAGGATAGAAATAGCATCTATTACATCTATTTTTCTATTTATAACCCCAAGCTTTTCAGCATAAACATAATCAACAAACTCATCCATAGAAAAAATGGCAGGCGGGATAACCGCACCTTGTTCCTTCTGTGCAATAGCCCTTCTTAAAAAATGCGATGGCCTCTTTCCGGGAAAGACAACGAGATTTGATGTATAATCCTTTCCATCCTTTATTAGGCGGGATGCAACTGCCTCTATCAAATCATGATTATTAGGTATTAAAAATGCCGTATTCATCTTATCCTCACTATCTTTCCAAGGTCAATGTAGGTTATGATGCCTTCTATTTTTTTATCTGGATATATTCCCCTTAATATGTCCATATAATTATTAATCTGTCTTTTGTCCTCTTCATTGCTTTCTTTTCCAGTCTTAAAATCCATTACTGTGATTATATTCTCATCTATAATTATTCTGTCCATCCTCAGCAGATTCCCAGCCGTGTCAAGAAATTCCTGCTCTCTCCTTATTGTCCTGCCGGGCTTTTGAAGAAAATAGCCCATGATTTCGTCTTTCCTGATATGATTTGTCAAAATCCTTTTTATCTCATCATCACTATAGAGGTTGCCAGTTTCGTTTTGAGCTTTATGGATTGCCTCTTCAATCTCCTTTTCATAGTTATTAGTGAGGCAGTCAATGAAGTATAGGACCCTGTGAATAAATTCTCCTCTCATCTTATCCTTTTTGACAGTATGAGTGTTTTTACTGACACTGACGCTGACACTCTTCAAATTGTAATGGAGAGGGGTAATATGTCCTTTATCGTCATCTTCATTTTTACGGGATTCTGCAATAGGCTTATCTGTTGGTTTATATTCGCTATGAGGCAGAAATTCAGAAGGGTTATAGCATTCCCTTTTCTTGTTTACGCCTATTATATACATCTCTGCTTCTGCCCTTGTAAGCCCTACATAAAGGCTGTTAAGCCGATTCACATCTTCCTTTACTTTTAATTTATTGTATATCTCCCCTAAATAATTACTCTTTTCTGCAATATTTTTATTAATCCTTAAAAGATTAACTTTATTTGAATCATTATCTTTATAAGGTATATAGTCAAACCCCTTATTATGTTTGCCATAGAGCATGGCTATTACAACAGGAAATCCCAATCCCTTTGCCTTGTGAACTGTCATCACCCTCACCGCATTTATACCCTTTGGCACATCAATGTTCCATTCCGCTTCGCCTCTATCATCATCGGAGGCAAATTCAAGAAAGGCTCTGAGATTATTATTGCCTTTCCCTTCATAATTTTTTATTACCTCTAATAGTTTGATTAGGGTTGCCTCCTCTTTTTTATATATCTCAAATATCTTGAACACATTAAATATCTCCGTAACAATGTCATACAAAGGCATATACCCTATAGACTTAAATAAATCATTAAAATATCTATTCCACATCTCTTCATACTTGTTTTTGAATGCCTTATATAAAGGAGGATTATCCGTGTTATTAAAGATAAACTCCCTTAATTTATCTTCTGTTTTATCTTTCTTCAAAACTTCTCTAAAGATATCTCCTAATATGAAGGTTGCAAAGGAAAGGTCATCTATTGGAGAGTCAAGGAATTTTAACAGAGAGATTATCTCATTAGTTATTTTTCTTCTCCTTATGTCTAAACTGCTGTATGAGATAAAGGGAATACCTTTTTCATTAAGCCACGATGTGGCATTTACCACATCATCATTCTCAAAAGTAAGGATAGCGATATCTCCATAACTATACCCTCTTTCTTTTAATTCTTTGACCAATTCCTGAACTTTAAGTTTTTCAAATTGAGCATCATCATTTTTTTCATGGAGATTTACCTCTACATATCCCTTATTTTTATTCTCAGGTTTTACCTGTTGCTTAAAATCTGTAAGTCCGCTTGCCTCACCGGCTCCATTATATTCGCTGTTTCCGAATATATTCTCTTTAAAGACCTTGTCATTAAAATCAATAATTTTTTGAAAACTTCTATGATTTGTCTCTAATTCTTTTACACTATAATCTGCCGACACAAAAGGGTTTTTTGATTCTAATCTTTTCATAATCTCATAATCGGCATCCCTGAAACTATAAATAGCCTGTTTTGTATCTCCTACGATAAATAAACTTCCATCTTCTGAAAGAGAATTTTCCACTAACAAAAACAGGTTTTTCCATTGGATTGGAGATGTATCCTGAAATTCATCAATGAGGTAGTGGGAAATAGTTTCACCAAGCCTGAAATAGATATCAGGGATAATCTCTTTATCAAGATATTCTGCAAGTTTTTTATTAATGTCCTCTATGAATACCTTTCCCTCCTGTCTTTTGACCTTTTCAACAGTCTCTCTTACAGCTTCATAGACTTTTAAATATGGGAAATAGTAAGATTTTGCATAGCAAGAGACATATTCTCTTATGGAATTTCCCATTGCTTCCCACATTTTATTTATATTGTCATAATATTCCTGCTTTTGAATATCTTTGCCCTTGAACTTCTTTACAGGGAGATTTTTTAATCCTCTTACAATCAAATCGGAGAATCTATTATCTCTTATGTCAGATAGAATATTTTCAAAAGAGCTATTTCTGCTCCTTTCAAGCCCTGATTTCTCAATAGCAGTATTAATTTTCTCTGCAATATAATTTATGCCGTCTTTTATTTTCTCTGTTTCATTAGCATAATCATCAATCTGCACCTCATTCCATATAGAAGATAATTTTCTGTAGATTTCCTTTATTTCCTTGAGCAGTATTCCTGAAGGATTCCATGGATAGGCATCTTTGTTTTCAATAATATGAGGTATGATTTCTTTCAGCAGCTCGGCTTCATTGGAACCCTCTTTGACATTGGTAAGAAAATAATTGAAGGAATATTCCATCAGCAAGTCATTGCTCATCAGTATTTCATAATCCGGATTATATCCAAAATCAATGGCAGAAGATTTGAAGATGCTTGCCATAAAGCTGTCAATTGTTTTTATCTGCAAGTCTGAATAATTATCAAGTATATTATCTATTAACCTTCCAGCCTTTTTAATTAACTCCTCTTTATCAATAGAGATAATTTTAAATATCTCTGAAATTTTATCTTCTTCATTTAGACATACAGCCTTCAGCCATTCAAGGGTTCTCTCCTTCATTGCCTTTGCAGCATTATTTGAAAATGTTATTGCGAGTATGTTTCTGATGTCGTTTTTGCAAACCCTATCGGACAGGAGAAACTGAACAAGTCTCTTTGTAAGGGTATGGGTCTTTCCAGACCCCGCAGACGCCTTAAGAATAATGAATTGAGGAAAGATTAAGTTTATGTCTTTTTTCAGAATATCATTTGCCATAATTTACAGACCTCAATATAAATGACCTTTTAGCATCCTTACAATATTAAAAACCCACCATTACCTTTGCCTTCTCATCAAAATTGCCTTTTATTTCTTCCTCAGAAGCATTAATAAAATCTTTCATCATAATCTTATCTCCTGAAACATCAAACAATAACTCTAAACATTTTTCTCCAGATATAATATGATATGGCATAGGCATTACCTCCATACATTTTTTATTATTAAGCCCGCATTATACAATAAAACAAATATCTTGCAAATAAATGATAGAGACAGTCATTCCGTTCTCGCCGATTATTATAATATGCCGCATTATAACCTCTTACCATGTTGCTCATCTCGTCAAGTTCCAGCGGCTGATGATAACCTTAATAGATGCCCGCCTATGAGAGTTTAAGTCTTTTATTGATGGATGCATTTTTAACTCTGTTGCATAATGCACACATTGTGATATGTTATACTTAATGGAGCATATAAATTGGAATTCAGAGAAGAGTCTGATGCTCAAAGAATCAAGAGGAATATGCTTTGAAGATATTGTTTTCAATATAGCAAAAGGCGACATACTGGATGATTATCAACATCCGAACCAACAACGATACCCAGACCAAAGAATAATGATAATCAGTATTAATAATTATGCGTATCTTGTTTCTTATATTGAGAATGAAGATGAAATATTTCTAAAAACGATTATTCCGAGCAGAAATGCTACGGAGAAATATATTGGAGGAAAAATATGAAAACAAAATTGACCGAAGAAGAAAAAGAAATTCTTGATAGTTTTGAAAAGGGAGAATGGATTGCCGTAAAGAACCTTGCGAAAAGAAAAAAAGATTTGATGCAGTATGCTCGAAACACATTAAAGAAAGATAAAAGATTAAACATACGGATTTCAGAAAGAGATCTAGTTGAACTGCAACGGAAGGCAATTCTTGAAGGTTTGCCCTATCAAACTTATATTTCAAGCATAATTCACAAATTTATTAGTGGAAAATTAGTTGAGGCAAAAAATTAACCAGCTCAAGGCCGTTCTTGAAAGCAAGCAGGGTGTATTGTTTATTTATGTAATTTTTTTAAGTTTATGAATTAAACTTACTGTATCTATTTTTTGATTCCAATGTTTTAAAAGAAAAATTTTATTCTTATGAAAAAATATATATCTTTTATTTTTACGCTAATTTTTTTACTTTGGGGCAAAGACCTTCCTGCTGTAACTGCCCAGAATATAAAGCTCTCCAATGGATTTGAGGTCATCCTGATTGAAAATCATCAAAGCCCTGTTATTTCATGCGTTGTTACTGTGAAAACAGGGGCATCTAATGAGGATTTCTCAAATAGCGGAGTCTCTCACATGCTTGAACACCTTCTATTTAATGGGACGGGAAAAAGGACACAGGAAGAACTATACAGAGAGACAGATTTTTACGGTATTTACAACAATGCACACACCGATATGGATTATACAAATTATATAGTCCTTGTAGAAAAATCCCACATTGAAAAGGCACTGGATATTCAGTCTGACATGCTCTTTAATTCCATATTCCCAGAAAATAAATTTGAGAAGGAGAAGGGGATAATTCTTAATGAGATTGCAAGAGATGTGTCAGAGCCGTCTTCATTTGAAGATGAACTTTTTAATTTGAGATTTTTTAATGGGACGCCATATAACCTGCCTGTTATAGGACTTCCTGAAACAATAAAAAACATATCAAGAGAACAGGTTAAGGAATATTATGAAAGATATTATATTCCCAATAATATGACTGCCCTTATTATGGGGGACTTTGATAGTAAGGATATGCTGATGTTCGCAAATAAATACTTTGGAAAATATCCGCCACAAAAGCCGTCAAATAAGCAGACTTACTCTTTGAAGATTAAAGGTCAAAGATTTGAGGCAAATTCTAAGGTCATACATTCATCTATAGATATGGGGATGCCTTTGTCAGAAATAGATAAGGAAGATTTTTATAGTATGTCCATAATAACCGCAATCCTTGACTCGGAACTAAAAGAAAGGATTAATAGAAATCTTCATGAAAAGAATAGGGCAGATGTCTTTGATATTAATGCATCAATAGATTTTAACAAACACTTTTCTCTCTTAAAAATATCTGCCTCCTTCCCCCCAAATTTAGGGCCACAGGATGTTGAAAATGCCATAATTGAAGAATTAATTAAATTTAGCAGCGAACCAATAGATGAAGACAGGAGAAAAGGGATTGTATTATCTGTAAAGGTGCAGGAGATCTTTCTTTCAGAAAAACCCCATTACTACGGAATGGTAAAGGGGAAGTTTATTGCTGTCGGCGGATGGAATTTTGCAAAAAATTATGTCCAGAATTTAGAGAATATATCAAAGACTCAATTAGAAAAAATTGCAAAGAAATATCTGTCAAACCCTTCTTTTATGATTAACCTGATTACGCCAGGAGATAGCTCAATTGAAGATATTAGAAAACAGATTAAGGGAGACTATTATCAAAAATCAATAAAAGAAGAAGATATATTTACAGAAGATAGTGTTGAATTGGTTAATGAGAAGGAGGAAAAAATACAGAGGACAGAAGTCAAAAGACAGAAGGCAGAAGAAAAACAAAAGACAAGAAAAAGAGGGCAGGTAAAGAGGGTTGTCTTAAAAAACGGACTTACAATTATTGTCAATTCAAATAGAGATTCTGATGTCTTTGCAATGCACCTCCTTGCTAAAAACCGCTCTCTTATGGAGCCTGAAAACAAAACAGGCATTGCTGACTTTATCCATCGGCTAATGGAAAAGGGGACAAGAGAAAATGATCATAAAGCATTCCAAAAAGAGGTATCTTCAATTGGTGCTATTTTGAAGACAAAAGATTCTGAGTTTATCCCTTATGATGACTTTTATACAACAAATGAATATTCTTATATACGGTTTGAGTCAATAGACGAATACTATGATAAGGGGATTAAGCTATTATCTGATATTATCTTAAAACCAAGATTTGAGTCTGAAGATATTGAGTCTGTCAGATTAGAAATGCTCAATCTCATCAAAAAAGAGGCTTCAAAACCTGATATCCTTTCAAAGAAACTGCTTTTTGACGAGGTCTTTAAAGGGACCCCGCAGTCTAAATCAATTATTGGAACAATTGAGACGATAAATTCAATAACAAAGGAAGATTTGGAAGCTTTTTATAAGATATATTTCTCCCCGAATAACTTAATAATAACAGTTGCAACAGGCATTGACGCTGATACGGTAATAAATAAATTTAAAAACCTCTTGGGAAATGAAATTAAAAAAAGGACAAGTATTCCATCTATAGATTATTCTAAATCTTTACTCAATCCTTCCAAATCCATAAATATAGAATTAAATAAATCTCAATCATACATAAGGATTGGCAAACTTATAAAGATTGAGCCAAAGGATAAAATAGCCCTAAATCTCATTAGTTATATCCTTTCAGAGCGAATGTCATTTGAGTTAAGAGAAAGGCAGGGGCTTGCATATTCCCTCGGTGCAGGTTTTTCATCGTATAATAGTTATGCCCTTTTCGGTGCATCTATAGGGACAACTATAGATACTGTAGAAAAGGCAAAAGTGGGAATATTTAAAGAGATTGAAGGTTTTAAAAAAGCAGAAATAAAAGGAGAAGATTTGGAGAGGGCGGTTAATAAATATATATCATCAGAATTGATGAGGGGGCTCTCAAGGATAAACCAGTGCTATTATACAGGACTCGCCGAATTTTACAAAAAGGGCGTAGATTATCAAAAAAGATTATTAGTTGATTTAAAGAAAGTAAAGTTAGATGAGATAATCAAAGTTAAAGAAAAGTATTTAAATACTGACAATATGATTGAGGTGGTTGTTAAATAATGAGGACAAATAGAAGAAACTGTAGGGGAGTCAAAGCTTAAAATTAAAGAGGCGGTGAGCAGATATTTGTTTATCATCCTTTACTGTCTCCTTGAAAAGTGGCTTTCAAGGGGGGATTACAAGGCAAATAAGCAAAAAACTCTTGTCTTAAAGAGATAAAATTTGGTAATATAGATTCAGTCTAAAAGTCTGAGAGTCTAAGAGTGAAAATATCTTTTAGACTCTTAGTCTCTTAGACTAATTTTTTTATTTGCCGAGGTAGCTCAGTCGGTAGAGCGAAGGACTGAAAATCCTTGCGTGGGCGGTTCGATTCCGCCCCTCGGCACCATAAAAGCAGAATACAGAATTCAGAAGCCAGAAGACAGAATAAAATAGGTTTCTCTTCTGACCACTGACCGCTGATTCATGATAATTCTTGGCATTGACACTTCAACAAATTATGGAAGTGTTGCTATTGCAAAAGACGGAAGATTGCTATCTGAATCGTTCCTCCCCTCAAATAATTCCTACTCAAAAACCCTAATCAGTTCAATAGATAATTTGTCAAAAAGATGTAAAATCGGAATCAATGATATTGATGGATTTGCCGTATCAATTGGCCCCGGCTCATTTACCGGTTTAAGGATAGGACTCTCCACATGCAAGGGGTTTAATCTTGCAACAGGGAAGCCCATTATCCCTGTGGGGACACTTGATGCAATTGTCGAGAGTTTTTTATCTGACCCTGAATTTTTAAATTCCGCAATCCTCAATCCTCAATCCGCAATTTTGTTATGTCCAATTCTTGATGCGAAAAAGGGTGAGGTATATGCCTCCATATATAAATATGAAGAGGAAAAAATAAAAAACATAACGGATGATATGGCTATCAATCCTGAAAAACTCTGTGAGAAGATTAATGAACCAGTAATCTTTTTTGGTGAAGGTATTAAATCTTATGGTGATTTTATAAAAAATAAATTAAATGGTCTTGCGCATTTTTATAATGATGCACAAAAGAATTCAGTAGCCGCCAGCATCGCTTTGCTTGGCGGCAAAAAAATAGAAAGGGGGGATATTGAGGATTCAACTCTCTTAAAACCAAGGTATATCCGCCGTTCAGAGGCGGAAATCAAACTCTCTCTAAATTCCGCTAAAGCGGAATTTAAAATTGCAGATTCATCAATCCTGAATCGGATTTTAGGCTGGAAGAAAAAATAGGAGGGAATGTTTATGATACAAAAAGGGCATAGTGAAGATTTAATTGCAAAGGCAACAAATGAAAATAAAGANNTGGAACATCTTGAATTGGAAAAAAAACTGTCAGAACTCAATAAATCAAAATTTTTAACCACTGAGAGAGATATAGAGAAAAAGAGATTACAAAAGATAAAACTTTCTGGTAAGGATAGAATGGCAAAGATATTAAAGCAATATGGAAATAACTAAACTCAAATAATTAACCACGGAGGACACAGAGAGAGATAAAAGTAAAAAATTTAGGGTAAAGGGAAGGTAAATTGTATTTTAGAAAGGGAATCTGATATAATACAGCAAGTTATTACAATATCATATTGAGAAAGAGATTCTATGCGTAGTGACATTATAAAAGAGGGTGTTGAGAGGGCTCCGCACAGGGCATTACTCCATGCTACTGGAGTTACAAAAAAGGCTATGTCAAAGCCTTTTGTCGGTGTGATTTCAAGTTTTACTGATATAGTCCCCGGACATATTGGATTTAAAGACATGGAGAGGTTTATTGAAAAGGGGATACACAGCGGAGGCGGGTATGCTTTTTTTTCATCAGTTCCGGGAATATGTGACGGTATTGCAATGGGGCATAAAGGTATGCACTATTCGTTGCCGACGAGGGAATTGATAGCAGATATGATTGAGTCTGTTGTGGAAGCAAATTCATTTGACGGGATACTCCTGCTTACGAATTGTGATAAGTTTACACCGGGTATGCTTATGGCAGCAGGAAGGCTCAATGTCCCGGCAATTGTAGTAACCGGCGGACCTATGATTTCGGGAAGATATAAGATGCGAAGGCTCGCACTTGTTAAGGATACATTTGAGGCAGTGGGGATGTATCAGGCAGGAAAGATTTCTGCCAATGAGCTTGGGAGGCTTGAAATGGAGGCATGCCCCGGCTCAGGCTCATGTCAGGGTTTATATACAGCCAATACTATGGCGTGTGTAACAGAGGCGATTGGCATGTCCATTATCGGCTGTGGGACTGCACTGGCTGTATCAGCAAAAAAGAGGAGGATTGCCTATGACAGCGGTATCAGGATTGTGGAGCTGATTAAAGATGACATCACCCCAAGAAAAATTATGACAAGAGAGGCATTTGAAAATGCCATCAGGGTTGATATGGCTTTAGGAGGCTCTACAAACAGTGTCCTCCATATAACTGCAATTGCAAATGAGACAGGGGTTCCTCTTGAGCTTGAGACATTTGACCGAATAAGCAAGGATACTCCCCAGATAACAAATATCCAGCCGAATGGCGATGGATTTATGGAGGATGTGGAATTTGCAGGTGGCATCCCTGCGGTAATGAAGAGTCTCGGGAATAAGATAAAGGATTGTCAGACAGTAAGCGGATTTACCACAAAAGAGATTATAAACTCAGCAGAGAATTTTGACCCGCAGATTATAAGAACGGTTGACAATCCTTTTAACCCTGAGGGAGGGGTTGCAGTATTGAGGGGTAATCTTGCACCTGATGGTGCTGTTGTTAAACAGTCTGCTGTAAGTAAGAAGATGATGAAGTTTACAGGCTTTGCAAGGGTCTTTAATTCAGAAGAAGATGGAATGAAGGCGATAATGGGTAAGAAAATAAAGTCAGGGGATGTGGTTGTAATCAGATATGAGGGGCCAAAGGGTGGTCCTGGCATGAGGGAGATGCTCTCCCCAACATCTGCTATTACAGGGATGGGACTACAGGAGTCAGTGGCGTTAATAACAGATGGAAGATTTTCAGGAGGGACACAGGGTCCATGTATAGGACATATCTCTCCTGAGGCAATGGAAGGCGGACCAATTGCACTTATTGAAGAAGGGGATAAGATTGCCATAGATATACATGAAAGAAAGATAGAATTGCTTGTTGATGAAAAGACTTTGAGCGATAGAAAAAAGAGATGGACTCCAATACCTCCGAAGATTACAAAAGGGTATCTTGCGAGGTATGCGAGGATGGTGACATCGGCAAACACAGGGGCAATTGTAAAGTAAAACTTACAACTTATAACTAACAACTAATAACTAAAAAATAGTAAAAGATGCCTATTATATGATGTAGTGAGTCGTAAGTTGTGAGTTATCAGTTATTTTTTATGAAAAAAACAGGTGCGGAAATATTGATTGAGTGTCTTATAAAGGAGGGTGTTGATACAGTTTTCGGATACCCCGGCGGTGCAGTACTCCCCATTTATGATGCCCTCTTTAAAGCACCGATTAAACATATCCTTGTAAGGCACGAGCAGGGAGGCGTTCATGCCGCTGACGGCTACGCAAGGGCAAGCGGCAAGGTAGGGGTCTGTCTTGTAACCTCAGGACCTGGTGCCACAAACACAGTAACAGGCATTGCCACAGCGTATATGGATTCCATTCCCCTCGTAATACTTACAGGTCAAGTGCCTACAGCCATGATTGGGAATGATGCCTTTCAGGAGGCTGATATTGTAGGTATAACAAGGCCATGCACAAAACATAATTACCTTGTTAGGGATGTAAATGACCTTTCAACTATAATCAAAGAGGCATTTTATATAGCCTCAACAGGGAAGCCGGGACCGGTGTTGATTGACCTCCCGAAAGATGTGATGGCTGCAAGCACAATAGTTAAACATCCTGAAAAGGTTCACATACGGGGCTATCAGCCGACCTATGAAGGGCATATCGGACAGGTAAAGAAGGCATCCGATGCTTTGGTGGCTGCAAAGAGGCCGATTATATTTATTGGAGGCGGGATTATATTATCAAGTGCCTACAAGGAATTGCTTGAGTTGAGCGAGTTTACCCATACGCCTGTAACCACTACACTTATGGGGCTCGGAGGGTTTCCGTCTGAACATCCGCTATCACTCGGCATGTGCGGTATGCATGGGACATTCAGCTCAAATATGGCACTGACAAATACCGATTTGATAATTGGAATTGGCGCCAGATTTGATGACAGGGTTACAGGGAAAGTGGATGAATTTGCTACAGGTGCCAAGATAGTTCATATTGATATAGACCCAACATCCATAAGCAAGAATATCCCTGCCCATATCCCGATAGTAGGCGATGCAAAGGATATTTTGAAAAAACTTATAGGGCTCTTGAAGAAGGAGAAAAAGAACTGGAAGAAGGATAATCAGGAGTGGCTTAATCAGGTGGAGGAGTGGAAGAATACCCATCCGCTTACATATAAACAGGGGAAAAACATAATTAAGCCGCAATATGTTATAGAGCAGATTCATGAAGCAACAAAAGGAGAGGCTATAATTACAACAGAGGTTGGGCAGAACCAGATGTGGACAGCCCAATATTATAAATTTAAAAGACCGAGGACATTCCTTACATCAGGAGGGCTCGGGACTATGGGCTATGGTTTTCCTGCAGCCATTGGTGCACAGGTTGCCTTTCCTGATAAAATAGTATTTGATATCGCAGGTGACGGCAGTATCCAGATGAATATTCAGGAGCTTGCCACTGCTGTCCAGTATCGTCTTCCTGTAAAAGTGGCGATACTAAATAACAGCTTTCTGGGAATGGTGAGACAGTGGCAGGAGCTTTTTTATAATAAAAGATATTCATATTCCTGTATGGAGTGCCAGCCTGATTTTGTGAAACTTGCAGAGGCTTATGGTGCGGTGGGTTTGAGGGTGGAAAATCCTGACGATGTGAAAAAGGCATTGAAAGAGGCGATAGAGATACCAAAGCCTGTTCTTATTGACTTTATTGTTGACAGGGAGGAGAATGTATATCCGATGGTGCCGGCAGGTAAGCCTATAAGCGAGATGCTGCTGGTGTAAAGAACAAAAACCTAATGGAACACAGATGACACGGATTTGACAGATTTACACAGATTTTTTCTGGCAGAAATACTTTAATCCGTATTATCTGTGTCAGCCGTGTTCTATAAATTTTTAAAAGAAAATTATATGGCTAAGTCCAAAGATAATGAATTAAGAATCTCATATGATAAATTTGCTGATGTCTTATATATGTCGTTTGGGAAACCAAGGGTAGGGGTTGATGAAGAAATTGAGGATGGAGTTTATTTGAGGGTAGATGAAAGAACAAACAAGCCATTAGGATTTACCATAATTGATTTTGAAAAAAGATTTTCTACATCTATTGAAAAGGCTATTCCAATTAATCTTTCAGAGGTGCTTTCTTAAATGAGACATACAATTTCAGTTTTAGTAGAAAATAAGTTTGGTGTCCTGTCAAGGATTGCAGGACTTTTCAGCGGGAGGGGTTTCAATATAGAGAGCCTCTCTGTAGCAGAATCCCTTGACCCGAATGTCTCCCGGATGACAATTGTAACAAGGGGGGATGACAGGGTAATTGAGCAGGTTACAAAACAGTTGAATAAACTTGTGGATGTCATAAAGGTTATTGACCATACTGAGGAAAAGTTTGTTGGCAGAGAGCTGGCACTAATAAAGATAAACGCAGAGCCTCAATTGAGAGAAGAGATATTGAGGATTGCCGAGATTTTCAGAGGCAAGGT
>DNJG01000031.1 GCA_003489165.1 Nitrospinota bacterium
GTTACCAATTTTGGGTCGCCATATCCCTTGATATATAAATTGCCATTGAGGATATTGCCGTCAATAGCCCCGTCATAAGCTACAGTTGTCCTAAATTTATAATTTGGTTTAAGTCTTGTGAGGGCGGCAGCACTTGTTATCAGCTTAACATTGGATGCAGGAATGAGGAGTTCATCACTGTTTCTCTCATAAACAGTCTCCCCTGTTTTTAGAGACATAATCTTTATCCCTACTTTTGCATCACTCAGACATCTGTTCTGTATTATGCTATCTATTTTTTTGCCAATTGACCAATTTAATAGTTGAGAAGGGAATACAGGAGCGGAAATGAAAAATATATCAAAAATAAAAAATAAAAAATAAAAAATAAGGAATTCCAGAATTTTGATTTTTGATATTTGATTTTTAATTTCTTTCATCCCTCTTGTCTCCTCAAAACCAATCCTATTACCATCAAACCTAAAACACCTGAGATTATATTTAAAAAAACATCCCTTAAATCCCCTACCCTATTTGGGAGGAAATACTGAATAAATTCATCTATTAATGATATAACTAAAATAAAAATAAATGCTATTACATAGCTGTTTTTAAATTTTAACAGCCTTGCAATAATATCATTCTCTTTAACTGCATTGTGTGAAAAATAGCTGAAGAGTCCATATTCAAAAAAATGAAACTTTTCTGCCGGAAGTTTCTGCCTGAAAATTAATAAGGCATAAACAGATGATAGGACAAATAACCACACATAAACAGAGGCTCTGCATTCTTTTCTGACAAATGCCAGATAGCCGATAATCGTAAAGAATATAACTATTGAAATTATATAACAGACTGAGCTGAGAGGGAAAGATAAATTTTCATAATAAATTTTCAGGAGTAATGGCATGATGGGGCGGGTTACCAACATGAGAAGTGTATATATTCCCAATGATAACCACACCCTTCCCTTTTCCTTTAAATCCATTATTACAAAAGTAGGCAGTAAGCAGATAATTTTTCCTGCTTACTATTATTTCAACGGAGGAACATCTCTGATATCTTTTCTACCCCAGTGGACAAGCCAATCAAAGAGTCGTAGGAGTCTTGAGTTATTCTTTTTCTGGTCAACCCAGTGCCCGCATAATCCAATTGTCCTTGCAATGATGAAGAATCCATTCAATCCTTCAATATCAAATCCTAAGTCTCTGAGTACTGCCCCCATCATTCCATCAACATTCAGAATCAGATTATCCTTCTTTGCCACTGTTGCCTTTTCTATCTCAAGTGCGAAATTTAGTATAGGAGTATTTAGCTCATTTTTTCTGATAAACTGGATTGTTGATTGAACCCTTAAATCAGGGCTCTTTTTTGAGAACTTCCTATGTCCTATTCCAGGGACAGGCCCAACCTCTTTCTTCATATATTCAAGAAATGCAGGGACATCACCTGAATAGTTTTTATAACCATATTCAAAATACCGTGCAGCATCGGTAACTGCACCGCCAAATCTTGGACCTATCATTATCAAGCCTGCCGCTACAGATTGTGATAGGGGGATGCCTGCACAGGATGCAATTATTGTTGCCAATGCGCCACTGACACATGGACCATTGTCTACAGTTAATATAACCAATCTCTTTATCAACTGTGCCTCAGACAGAGACGGCAGGCGGCCGGTTAATTGAAGCCCAATCACATGCTCAATCCCGTACCCTTTTTCAACGAGGTCAGCAGCCCTGTAGCCGTAATAGACCGGCTCATCACCCTTATTAAATGTATTACAGGTAAAGAGTGATGGGATAACTACAGATTTTGCCTTTATTAAATCTTCTATCGGTTTCGGCAGTTCGGCATTTGCCGGTTTTGGCTCAACATCCTGAACAATCTTTCCTTCTTTTACAAGTTTTAAATATATATCTTCAATAATTGGACCAAGGTCGCCAAAGGTAGGAGCTACAATAATACCCGCCTTGCTGAGAAGGTCCATCTTATATCTTGTTGTCCCTCTTCCACTGGCATCAAGTTTTGCACCTGCATGGCCAAACTTCAATCCCTTCGGCAATTTTTCCTGACTTATGCCTGCAATTGCTGCTATTACCTTTATCCTCCTCTGCTTTGCAGAATACCATTCTGCCACACCTTCTTCTAAATTACCCCCCATCTCGCCGATAATAACAACCGCATGTGTCTGAGGGTTATTTTCAAAGAATTCCAGATATGTAACATAATCAGAGCCCGGGAACGAATCACCGCCAATACCTATTGCCGTTGTTGTCCCGTCTGCCCACTGTGAGAGCATCCACATAATCTCATTGAGCAGTCCGCCTGATTTTGTCAGGACACCAAAAGAGCCGGGGCGATAAAGTCGTGACTTAATAAGATTATCATATGACCCCCCTGCAACACCCATCCTGCACTCACCGGCAGAAAACATGCCGATTGCAGACGGGCCATTGAATATCTTTCCTTTACTCTTTGCAAGATGGAGGAGTTTCTTTGCATCAATCTCAGGGACACCTTCTGTAATCATGGACACAAATCTAATATTCGGCAAGTTCAATGCCTCTACTGCTGTACCATATGCCGCCTTTCTGTTCACATATATCAATGCCTCATTTATCTCCGGATGCTCAACTATAGCCTCTTGTGCTGTCTTATATGTCGGCATCAGGATGGTCTCGGCACCATAAGGGATTGTCTCATTTCCACTGGCATTGGGGTCAACAAGACAAACAACATTATATGGAAGTCCTGAAAGGTAGCTGAATTCAGCCATTCTCCTGGCAGGATTTAATCCCTGCGCACCGTATATCATAATCTTAGAAGACCTGTTGCAGAATGGCAGGCTCCTTTCCCTCCTAAGAGGTGCAGGATAGATAGCCTTAGGTTTCTGAAACTCTGTCTTGCCTTCCAGTGCCATGTTTACAATGGCAGTCAAGGGGGTATTTCTGTCATAGACATAAATATCAAAGCCCTCTTCCCTGAGTGCCCTCATCATGTCAAGCCCTGCCATTTCATTCGGACCGCCCCTCCTGACCCATATCTTTACACCGTTCAAATGTCCCTGCTCTCTTACCCAGTGAAGCCCCTTAATAATTCCTGTGAATGTAGCCTTCACATCTGTAAAGTTTGCTATTGCACCACCTACAATCAGATGCTGAATATCGGGCTGCGCCGCAACAATCTTTGTAAGTTCAAATACCGCATCCGCAGGAGGGTCGCCGCTGTATTCTGTATAATTTAATGGGATACCTCCAAGATGGACTACTGCATCAGTATAGAAAACGGATGCACCACCGCCGGCAGGAAGTATAGCCACCTTTGGCTTTCCCTCTAAATTTAAAACTGTGAATTTAACTGTCCCCTTTGTCAGATTGCTGTTTACTGTCTTTATATGAATCTCTTCGTCTGTAAGTGGACGGGCAAAGTCAGAAAGGAAATTGAATGTCCAGTCGGAATGCCTGTATTGTGCGTCCTCATCCACCATCAGAACCGCATCCATTCCGACAAAACCTTCTTTTATTATCCCAAGGGGATTGATTTCCAGATATGTGGCATCTTCGCCTGTAAATGCTCCGTAAAGTTTCTTTATAAAATCGGATAACTGGATTATTTCTTTCTCAGGCACTGTTGCCTTCTTTAAAAATTGTTTTAATGCTGACTCATTGACACCGTCAACAGGAATTGTATATGTATTTACCGAATCCCAGTTCTCCTCAATCTCTATCCCTCCCTTTACAGAAAAAAGGATATCAGTCCCCTCCCTGACAGATTGAAGGGCAAGATAATACTCCTTCTGTGTATTAACCTTCTCCTCTATAATCACCTCAGAAATCAGGACAGGGTGTCCATCTATCTTGACCTGGTGAAAAAGCATCTTCTTTGCCTCTGCAGTGGCATCCTTCGGTGACAGCCCCACCTTAACCAAGCCAAGCTTCCCTCTTCCTTTGAAATTACCATGTGCCTTCACCACATATTCCCTGTTGCTGTTCAGCTCTATCTCATCAAGTTGAGCCTTCTCTGTAATCAGCCAGTTTGCAGGGACAGGCATTTGATATTTTCTCAATAATTTTTTACCAAAATATTCGGCAACCTTTGCCATATCTTATACTCTCCTTTCAAATATATTGAAGCATTTGATTTTATAAAATATCAAATTTTAATAATTTTGACAATTATTAAGTTTGTTCATATTAATAGGAAATTATAAAATTTCGGAACACGAATTTCACGAATATACAAATAGTACAAATATTAGTAGCTATTCGTGTAATTTGTCCCATTCGTGTTATTTGTGTTCAATCTTTGTTTCCACATTACAGGTTCAGATAGTGTCAATTATTGCATTTAAGGTTGCACTTGGACGCATTGCTTTTACTGTCTTTACAGTATCCGGGCGGTAATAGCCTCCCATATCCTGAGGTTTCCCCTGCGCAGCAATGAGTTCTGCGTTAATCTTTACCTCATTTTCTGATAGTTCTTTTGCTGGCTTGGAAAAGCGTTTTTGAAGCTCCGTATCTTTTGTTTGTGCTGCCAATGCCTGCGCCCAGTATAAGGCAAGATAAAAATGGCTTCCCCTATTGTCTAACTCGCCGACCTTACGGGCAGGAGTCCTATTAAAATCAAGTATCTTTCCGATTGCCTCATCTATTGTATCCGCAAGCACCTGAGCCTTTTGGTTTTTGAATGTATTTGATAGATGTTCCAGCGATGCCCCCAGCGCCTGAAATTCTCCAAGGGAATCCCATCTCAGATATCCTTCTTCCTGAAACTGCTGGACATGCTTTGGCGCCGAGCCGCCTGCCCCTGTCTCAAAAAGTCCTCCACCATTCATAAGAGGAACGATGGAGAGCATCTTCGCACTGGTGCCGAGTTCCAGAATCGGAAATAAATCGGTGAGATAATCACGGAGAACATTGCCGGTTACGGAAATCGTATCCTCTCCTTTTCTCATGCGCTCCAGTGAGAAGCGGGTTGCTTCTACAGACGGCATTATTCTTATATCAAGACCTTTTGTGTCATGGTCTTTAAGATAGAGATTGACCTTTTCTATCAACTGAGACTCATGCGCCCTTTTCTTGTCAAGCCAGAACACAGCAGGCATTCCGCTTAACCTCGCCCTTGTAACCGCCAATTTTACCCAGTCTTTTATTGCAGCATCTTTTGTCTGGCACATGCGGAAGATGTCCCCTTCCTCTACATTCTGTTCAAGCAATGCCTTTCCTGAAGCGTCAACTACACGGATTGTTCCGTTTCCTGGTGCTTTGAATGTCTTGTCATGAGAGCCGTATTCCTCTGCCTTTTGCGCCATAAGGCCGACATTAGGAACGGTTCCCATCGTTCTCGGGTCTAATGCACCGTTCTTTTTGCAGTCATCTACGACCGATTGATACACGCCTGCGTAACTTCTGTCAGGTATAACCGCCTTTGTATCATGAAGTTTGCCGTCAGGTCCCCACATCTTTCCTCCATCACGAATAACAGGAGGCATGGATGCGTCAATAATCACATCACTCGGAACATGCAGATTGGTGATTCCCTTTTCAGAGTTCACCATCGCAAGTTCAGGACGCTTGTTATAGCAAGCCTTTATATCCGCTTCTATTTCGGCTTTTTTAGCCTCCGGCAGTTTTGCAATCTTTGAATAAAGGTCGCCAAGCCCGTTATTTGGGTCAACGCCGAGTTCTTTAAATATAGAGGCATGTTTTTCAAACACATCTTTGAAGAATACAGAAACAGCATGTCCGAATATAATTGGGTCAGAGACCTTCATCATCGTGGCCTTGAGGTGCAAAGAGAAAAGCACGCCATTCTTTTTAGCATCATCAATTTCTTCTTCATAAAATTTGCGAAGGGAGCGGCAGTTCATGACAGAGGTGTCTATAACCTCACCTGCCTTTAGAGACATTTTTTCTTTTAGGGCAGTTGTCTTTCCATCCTTGCCAACAAACTCAATTTTGACATTTGTCGCTTCAGCAATAGTTGCGGATTTTTCAGTGCCATAGAAATCTCCATTTTTCATGTAAGCCACATGCGTCTTAGAATCCTTACTCCACGGAGACATTTTATGCGGATTCTTTTTCGCGTAATTCTTTACAGATGTTGTCGACCTTCTATCCGAATTTCCTTCTCTTAAAACAGGATTGACCGCACTCCCCAAGACCTTTCCGTATCTTGCCTTAATCTCCTTCTCCGCATCATTCTTCGGCTCTTCAGGATAGTCCGGGACTTTATAACCCTTAGACTGCAATTCCTTGATTGCCGCCTTTAACTGCGGGACAGATGCGCTGATATTCGGCAGTTTGATGATGTTCGCCTCTGGCATCGTTGCAAGTTTGCCCAATTCAGTCAACTCATCAGGTATCCTTTGTTTCTCTGTCAGATTTTCGGGGAAGTTTGCTATAATCCTGCCTGCAAGCGATATATCCCTCAATTCAACATCAATGCCTGCCGTTTTTGTGAATGTCTTAACAATAGGAAGTAAAGAATAGGTCGCCAGCGCAGGCGCTTCATCGGTTGCCGTATACATAATCTTTATCGCCATACATTCCTCCTTAGTATTGATTTTTATAGATTACCCCAAATCCTAAATCGGACTTTGAGAGATTATCCTTACTTTATAATCTTGTTAAGATTCTCCGATAATACAAATATTATTATCCTCTCGCCTGTGAGAGTGCTGATGTCAGTATGTAGACTTACCACATCTACATCTACGATATCCTTAATAACCTTTGACAATAAATCCTTTGCATTTTCAAGAAGCGTAGCCCTTACCTTTTTTATAAGGTCCCTGCCTTCATGATTCTTTGTAAGTTGTCTCTCTGCGTCTGTGAGGACGCCCTTAAGTCTGACAAGTATCATGTCGTCAATAATATATGCCTTTGTCTCCTTTGGTCCCCTTCCCATGTATTCAAGCTCAAACTTCGTCAGGGCATTGCTAATCTCAGCCTCCATCTGGCCTTTTGTCTCTCTCTGCCCTTTTACTTTTATACAATCACCCCCTTTAGTTTAGTATTTGATAATACTATAACTTATCTTCCGATACAAGATAAAGATTCTTATCCTCTACCTGATAATACATAGGGACAATCTGAACCTTTGAATATTGAGAACGCAGCTTTTTTGTCTCGTTAATAACGGAGGCTATTACATCTTTTATTTCAAAGACCTTATGCTTTTTTAAAAATAACATCTCTGCCTTTTGCCTCTTCCACCCCTGCTCAATAAGTCCCTGAACAAAATCAACACCATACCTCCCAATATCTATCATTCTGCAATTGCTATGGCCTATAACTGCTATTGTGTTAATTTTTGCCACAGCAACTGCAAAAGAAATTGCAAATGTTACACCATCTATCTTCGCACCACTGTTTCTGATTATATATGCAAAATTATCAGGCAATTGCATCATCTTTCTATGGTCCATACACATAAGAATCAGCATTTCAGCCTTACTATATGAACCGAATGGATGATTCATGTTATGATAGCAAAAAAGTTTCTCTATAGCCGTATCTCTGTAGTTTTCTGGAATATCCTTTTTTACATGGATAGGCAGCAGAGTATCCATACAATGATTACCCCCTAAAAAGAAAAAAGCCAATAGCAATCTTAAGTTTAACGATCACTATTGGCTTACCTTACTGCCCAGTCCTGCATTTAAAAACAGGTTCTGCTCAGTCCTGTCTACCAGCAAGTAGTTATTTTTAAATTTATATTATATAAACCTTTTTTTATTGTCAAGAAAAACCTTCTGCAACCCTCTGTAATTATTCTGTAAATTATTAATTGACAATGTAAACTATTAGTGTAAATATATTTTTAATGATTACCATAGGGGGAAAATTAAAAGTGTTAAGGGAAAGTCAGAAATTGTCCCTGAGAGATTTAGGAGATAAGGTCGGTTTATCCGCAAGCTTTCTATCCCAGTTAGAATTGGGACAGGTATCCCCATCCATAGCCTCCCTTGAAAATATTGCCAATGCCTTAAATACGCACATAACATATTTTTTTGACGAGCCGGAAAAGACAGACAGTGTTGTAATGAGAAAGAATGAGAGGAGGAGGATATACAGCAAGGGTTCAAAGGCAATTATACAGCCGCTTGCGCATGAGATAAGCAAAAAAAAGATTGAACCCTTTATGCTGACTCTTGAAGTTGGCGGTGAAGGAGGAGAACATCCATACTCATCTAGACATGGAGAAGAGTTTGGAATTATCTTGCAGGGAAAGGTCAAGTTCACACTAGAACAGAATGAATACACATTAGAGGATGGAGATAGTGTCTATTTCAATTCCACAAAACCTCACAATTGGAAAAACATAGGCAAGAAGGAGGCAATAATTATATTGGTGATTCCCGCACCATAAAAAACAAAAACTTGATTAGCCACAGAGACACAGAGGCACAGAGAAATAAATTAGCAAATTACAAGCACCAAATTACGAATAATGACAAATATCCAATAACCAAAATTCTGAACAGTTTGAATTTGGAAATTGAAAAATTGAAATTTATTTGTTATTTGAAATTTGGTATTTGGAATTTTTAACATCTCCGTGCCTCTGTGGCAAATTTTTATAAGCAAATGAATTTATCACCTCTTATCGTTACATATTTATCGCTATTTCTTATTGCATTTACAATAGCGTTGGTGCCTCTGTTTGCCAAACACCAAAAAATACTTATATATGTATCTTTTCCTCTCATGTCAATAGCTTCTGCGATTGCTGTAGTGGCTGGAATATGGTCTGTGGCAATCGATACTCCCGAATCAGTTACCCTTTCTATTGGCTTGCCTGATTTGCCTTTTCATCTGAGGCTTGACCCGTTGTCAGGCTTCTTTCTAACTACTATAGGACTCCTCAGTTTTTTTGTGTCCATCTATTCTACAGGTTATTGTAAAGGATATGCAGGTAAACGGTCGGTAACACACCTCGTAATATTTTACTCTCTTTTTATTGCAGGGATGTTTCTTGTAGTCCTATCAGACGACGCCTTCTTCTTTTTAATCTCCTGGGAACTCATGGCTATAGCGTCTTATTTTTTGGTAATGTTTGAGGATGAGCTTATAGAAAACAGGAGGGCTGCATTTTTATATCTCGTCGTTGCCCATATTGGGGCTCTTGCCATACTTTTATCTTTCGGTGTATTGGCAGGTGCAACCGGCCTTGAGAGTTTTAGCGGTTATACATTTGATGCAATGAGACAGACGGAGTTCCCTCTTAAATGGGCAACCGTTGCATTCCTCCTCGCATTTTTTGGATTTTCCGCAAAGGCAGGTGTGATTCCACTTCATGTATGGCTGCCTGAGGCACATCCTGCCGCCCCTTCCAATGTCTCTGCATTAATGAGCGGTGTTATGCTAAAGACGGCTATTTACGGTATAATCCGTGTAACCTTTGACCTGATTAGAGTCTTTCCCTTGTGGTGGGGAGCTATGGTGCTTATCCTTGGTCTTATTACAGCCATCATGGGAATATTATATGCCATTATGCAAAATGACATTAAACGTATGCTGGCATATTCATCAGTAGAAAATATCGGTGTTATACTCATAGGAATCGGATTGGCAATTATCTTTACATCGTTTCATATCCCTGTACTTGCAGCCCTCTCACTAACGGCAGTATTTTACCACTCTATCAACCACGCCATGTTTAAGGGGTTGCTATTTATGGGTGCAGGTGCCCTGCTCCATGCCACACATAAAAAAAATATGGATGAGATGGGCGGGCTTATCCACTATATGCCATGGACCAGCACACTTTTTCTCATAGGCTCTATATCTATATCAGCCCTTCCTCCATTTAATGGATTTATATCTGAATGGCTTTTATTCCAGGCATTCCTTCTTTCTCCGTCACTTAACAGCCCGTTACTGAACTTGCTAATTCCAATGGGTGCCGCCCTCCTTGCATTAACTGCCGCACTTGTAGCCGCATGCTTTGTAAAGGCATTTGGAATAACATTTTTAGGACACTGGCGGGGACACCATCATCCTCCCTTACAAAAGATGGGATTAGAAGTGAACTGGCCAATGCGTATAGGCATGATACTCCCTGCCCTTATGTGTCTTATACTCGGCATCTTACCGGCTATGGTAATTGAATGGATGGATAAAATATCAGATGAACTCGTAGGTGGAAAGATTGCTACGACAGCCGGGGCATTTGGCTGGTTATGGCTTACACCGGTTGCCCACGAAAGGGCATCCTATTCGGGTGCCATTGTTTTCTTGTGGATAATAGTTGTTGTCATGCTGGTGTATATCTTACTTCACATCCGAAAGACTGCTATACACAGGGTTCCATTGTGGGATTGCGGCTTTGAAAAGATTACTCCACGAATGCAGTATAATGCTGCATCATTTTCCATGCCTATCAGAAGGATATTTGGATTTCTCTTTAATATCAGGGAACAGGTAAGATTAAGCACATCAACAATATCCCCCTCTTTCCCGAATAGATTATACTATCGCCTTCGTATAAGAGACCGTTTCTGGGGCTGGATATATAGACCGATAAGTGAGTCAAGTTATTGGATATCCCGAAAGTTCGGAAGGCTCCAGCAGGGGTATATTCATGTTTACCTGATTTACTCATTTATAACCATTATAATATTACTGATATTTGCAAGATGATAGAACTCTATCCGTTCATAATAGAAGCAATCCAGATTGTCATTGTCCTTTTATTTGCCCCTTTATTTGTCGGATGGGTAAGGATGTTAAAGTGCTGGTTTCAGGGACGCACATCTGCCGGACTGTTTCAGCCTTACAGGGGCATCTTAAAACTCTTCCATAAAGATGTTATATTGGCTGAAAATGCATCATGGCTCTTCCGTTTTACGCCATATCTTGTTTTCGGAGTTACTGTTCTTGCGGGGGGGATTATACCAATTATCTCTTTAACCCTTCCTTTTGCAACAGTAGCCGATGTTATTGCAATAGTAGCTCTATTTGCTATAGTAAGGTTTTTTACTGCGTTGGCGGGAATGGATATTGGCACAGCTTTTGGTGGCATGGGCTCAAGCCGTGAGATGATGATAGGCTCACTTGCCGAACCTGCGATGCTTATGGCAATTTTTACAGTATCATTGATCAGCCAGACCACATCCCTCTCCAATATGGCAGATGTGGTCATCCATAAAGAATTTATCTTAAGGCCTTCAATGGCGTTTGCATTATTGGCATTTGTATTGATTTCGCTTGCAGAAACAGGGAGGATCCCTGTGGATAATCCCGCCACACACCTTGAATTAACTATGATACATGAGGCAATGATATTAGAGTATTCAGGCAGACACCTTGCCCTTATTGAATGGGCAGGGATGATCAAACTTTTCCTTTTTACAACAATCGGGATAGCATCATTTTTCCCGTGGGGGATATCAACATCGGTAAATTTAATTAATATATCAGCCGGTATCATCTTTCTGATACTTAAAATGGGATTTTTGGGCATTGGGCTTATATTGATAGAGACAGGTCTTGCAAAGATGAGGATCTTTCGTGTCCCTGAGTTTTTAGGAAGTGCATTTTTATTATCTACCCTTGGAATGCTTTCATACTTTATATTGGAGTAATTTTCATTCATGTCTATAAACCTTGCGGCACAGGTAAATAGTATCATGGCTGCACTTATACTCCTTACATCCTTTGGGCTTCTTGTCCAGAGAAGGATGTATGGACTCCTCCATTTATTTGCATGGCAGGGACTCTTTCTATCTATAAGCACAGCAATAGTGGGGTATGTATCAGGTTCTCATCACCTGTATATCTCGTCTATTTTAACACTTGCATTAAAAGTAATTCTAATACCATATATTCTGCACTTTCTTATGAAGCAACTGCATATCCATAAAGAGGTGGAGCAGCTGGTAAATGTCCCCACTATTATGCTGATTGGTATTGCACTTGTGATATTTTCATACTATTTGACCGCACCTATTCGTGAGCTTTCAACACTGGTAACCCGTTCTACCCTTGCTGTTGCACTTGCTACTGTCATGCTCGGTCTTTTGATGATGATTACAAGAAGACATGCCGTTACACAAATAATAGGATTCCTGGCATTAGAGAATGGCCTATTCTTTGCCGCTACAAGTGCAACCTACGGTATGCCTCTGGTTGTAGAGCTTGGAGTGGCACTGGATATTTTAATAGCTGCATTCATCTTTGGGATATTTTTCTTTCAGATTCGCACAACCTTTGACAGTCTGGATGTAGAACAGATGACAAAATTGAAGGAGGAGGATTGACACTTTTAATCTTACTCAGCGTATCATTCATTTCAGCAGTTGTCCTCGCCTTTGTCGGGGATAGAAAGTTCGCACCTGAAATAAATATTCTTGGTTCTGCAGCGACTTTTGCTGCCGGGGTTGGACTGGCTATAGAGGTCTATATGCATGGGCCAATGGTTGCAGGTAATAAATTTTTCTTTGTTGATGCCTTTAATGTTTATCTGGCCGTCCTTACATCATTTGTCTCTATGACAACGGCTGTCTTTAGCAGGAGATATATGAGATGGGAAAGGGAACACGGACGCGTTGGTCATTGGGGTATGAGATTTTATCATGCCATGTTTCAACTCTTCATCTTTGCCATGCTTTTGGCACTTCTGACAAACAATGTTGGTGTCTTATGGATAGCAATGGAACTTGCCACTCTGTCTACAGTCTTACTTGTCTCACTCTATCGCACACCGACTGCTATTGAGGCGGCATGGAAATATTTTATCCTCTGCGGTGTAGGAATTGCCCTGGCGCTATTTGGAACAGTACTTCTTTATTTTGCTGCAGAAAAAGTTTTAGGCGAGGGCGGTGAGGCACTCCTATGGACAAACTTAAGTCAGGTAAGTGATAAACTTGAGCCGACTGTCCTTTCACTTGCCTTTGTATTTCTGATGGTCGGATATGGCACAAAGGTTGGTCTTGCCCCTCTTCACAACTGGCTTCCAGACGCACATAGCGAAGGACCCACACCTATATCAGCAGTCCTTTCAGGTCTTCTGCTTAATATTGCACTCTACGCATTGGTAAGATGTAAGGTTCTTGTAGATGGTGCTACAGGTACTCATCAGGCAGGTTATATAATGATGGGGTTTGGGCTTCTCTCCATTTTAGTGGCTGCTTTTTCGCTCCTGAGACAGAAAGATATAAAACGGATGTTTGCATATTCATCTATAGAGCATATGGGCATAGCAACCTTTGCTTTCGGTCTTGGCGGACAAATCGCCACCTTTGGCGCACTTTTGCATATGCTTGTTCACAGTCTGACAAAGTCGTCAATATTTTTTACAGCAGGGCATGCCTCCCAGATGCACAGAACACAGGAGATGGATAAGATAAAAGGGCTTCTTAAGGGAAATCCCCTTGTCGGATGGGGGCTGATGTTTGGAGTCATGGCTATTGTAGGAATGCCTCCATTCGGGGTTTTTGTAAGCGAGTTTTTAATACTGACCGCAACAATGAAAGATGCGCCGCTTTTAACCCCCTTACTCTTAATCGGGATTGGAGTTGCATTTGCAGCCCTTTTCAGAAGAGTTCAACCAATGGTTGCAGGACTAATCCCTGCAAACCAGCATCCATTAAAGGCAGCCCATATACCCGTCATCCTGCACCTGGTATTGGTTCTCATTATAGGATTATATATGCCAGATTTTCTCTCACAGTGGTTTCATACGGCAGTGGAGTTATTAAAATGAATGTACTAATACAAATAACAACCTCTATTCTTGGCTCAGATGCAAGACAGGATAACAGCCAGTATCCTGCCACTATGCCACTCTATCAAATCCCCAAAGAACGGTTTGCAGAGGCGGCAAAGTCAATGAAGACTGCCGGGGCAAGGCTTGTTGCAGAATGGGCGACTGATGAGACTTCCTTTGGCAAAGGATTCGGCATTTATGTCTGTTATGCAAAAGATTCAGAGTATCTGATTGTAAAAACATACACACCTCTAAATGACCCCACATTTCCAAGTCTTACGAAGAAGTTTGTCCCTGCCTATCGTTTTGAAAGGCAGATGAGAAGTCTTATGGGCGTTGTCCCTCTGGAGCATCCAGATTCACGGCCATGGATAAAGCATGAGGACTGGCCGGAGAATGTCTATCCACTTAGAAAGTCCTTTGATGCCTCAAAGCCCATCCCCAGAGTAAAAGGTGAATATCAATGGATACGGGCTGAAGGTGAAGGTGTCTATGAGATACCTGTGGGGCCAGTCCATGCAGGGATTATTGAGCCGGGACATTTCAGATTTCAGGCAGTTGGTGAGGATGTAATCAATCTTGAGGAGAAACTTGGCTATGTCCACAAGGGTATAGAAAAGAGATTTGAATCTATTTCATGGGAGGATGGGGCAAAACTTGCAGGGAGAGTATCAGGTGATTCTACCGTTGCCCATGCCTTATGTTATTCTCATGCAGTGGAATCAATGACAGGATGCAATCCGCATGGAAGGGCATTATGGCTGAGGGCATTGATGCTTGAACGGGAGAGGATTGCAAACCATCTCGGAGATATAGGGGCAATCTGTAATGATGCAGCATTTGCATTTATGCTATATCAACTCACAATTCTTAAAGAAAAACTCCTTCGCACAAACTTAAAAATCTTCGGTCACAGGTTTATGATGGACAAGATTATACCGGGCGGAACAAGTGTGGATATAAACAAAGATGCTAAAAAAGAAATATTGGCAGAAATGGATTGGCTTACAAATGAATTTGAAAGGCTTGTTACTATCTATGATGAAAATCCGTCTCTTGAGGACAGGGTAAGGGACACAGGGATTTTACCTCCTGAAAAGGCAAAGGAATTATGTGTTGTCGGATTTGTAGCAAGGGCAAGTGGTCAGGAGATGGACTGCCGTATCCTGAGCCCCTTCCCACCCTACGACCGTATTGTCCCGAAAATGACAGTCCTCGGTTCGGGTGATGTCCATGCACGGGGGTGGGTCAGGGTTGAGGAGGTAAGAGATTCTATTAGATTAATCAGGGAGATATTGAATAGCCTTCCAGAAGGTAAAATCAGAGAAGGCTTTACGCCTCCATCACCTGATAAGTCTGGTTTTGCAATTGTAGAGGGGTGGAGAGGTGAGATTGTCTATTGGGTTCAGTCATGTCCAAAGGGCGGGATCAACAGGTGCATGGTTAGAGACCCATCCACTGTAAACTGGATTGCACTTGAGGAGGCAATTCATGGGAATATTGTCCCTGATTTCCCGCTTTGTAACAAAAGTTTTAATCAATCATATTCGGGGCATGACTTGTAACAATTGAAGATTGACGATTGAAAATTGACAAAGGATTTATTTATTTTTCAATATTCAATCTGCAATATTCAATCTTCAATCCTTAATCTATGTTAAGAATACTTCATCAGATATTTAGAACAGGTATTGTTACTGAGCCTCTCCCCCCTGCAGAAGAGACTGAGATTGAGGTTATTGGTGTAAGACTGGAAGAGGCTATTAAACGGTATTTCAGGAGGAGTCTTACAATAAGAGAGATAGACGCAGGCTCATGTAATGGATGTGAGCTTGAAATTCATGCACTGAATAATCCTATATATAATTGCGAGAGATTTGGTATTCACTTTACAGCATCTCCAAGATTTGCTGATATACTCCTCGTTACAGGTCCTGTTTCCATAAATATGGAGATAGCCCTTATAAGGACATATAATGCCACACCTAATCCAAAGTTCGTTATTGCAGTCGGGGACTGTGGATATAACGGCGGTATATTTGGAGAAAGTTACGCATCCCTTGGAGGAATCGGCAAAATTATTCCTGTAGATGTTTATATTCACGGCTGCCCGCCAAAACCTGCTGACATTCTAAATGGCATCCTAAAGTCAATTGAGGACAGCAGACCGACCTAAAGTAATTCAGGTCAGGTTTATTTTGTTAGAATTTTCAGTATCTCTTCATACCTCTCTGCTGTCTTTTTCACAATTTTCTCAGGAAGCCTTGGTCCGGGGGGTTTTTTATCCCAATCAAGGGTAAGGAGATAATCCCTTACAATCTGTTTGTCAAAACTGTCCTGCCCCTTGCCTGTCTGATAATCTTTTATTGACCAGAATCTCGAAGAATCAGGTGTAAGAAGCTCATCAATTATAATAATTCCATTTTCATATAAACCAAATTCCATTTTTGTATCGGCAATTATTATCCCCTTTTTTTCAGCCATCTCCCTTGCCTTTTTATAAACTTTAAGACTTATATCTTTAAGCTGTTTAGCAGTATCTGCACCAACAATCTTT
>DNJG01000137.1:0-20333 GCA_003489165.1 Nitrospinota bacterium
TACTTACTGCCTGCTGTATTCTGCCTGTTGTTTACTGCTTACTGCCTGCTGTATTCTGGAGAGTTAGAGGCAGCTGATTTTGAAACTGGTGCTATTAACCTTGCCAATCCTATAGTTCACATAGCAATAAAAGGAAATGAGAGGGTTCATGAATCAACAATCAGGTATTACATAAGTCTTAAAGAGGGGGAACTGTATTCTCCTTCAAAGGTAAAAAACGATATAAAAAGGATATATAACCTCGGATACTTTGATGATATAAATGTTGATGTTGAGGAGGATGCTTCGGAATTAACTGTTTCATATCTCGTAAAAGAAAAGCCCTTTATCAAAGATGTGAAGATAAAGGGATTTAAAGAAATAGAAATTTTTGAAATAAAAAAGAAGCTTTCGCTTAAAAAAGGCATTCATTTTAAAAGCCACTTTGTGCAAAAGGACATTGACTCAATAAAGAAGCTTTATCAGGAAAAGGGATTTTATTTTGCCTCTGTAGATGTCTCAACAAAGAGTATAGAGAATAATCAGGTTGACATAGAATTCAAGATAAACGAGGGGAAAAAGGTATATGTAACAGATATTATATTTGTTGGTAATAAATATTTTGATGAGAGAGCACTTAAAAAACAGGTAGATACTCATGAAAAGGGACTATTCTCATGGTTTACAAGTTCGGGAACATACAAGAAGGAGATATTAAAAACTGATATCCTTAAACTTGAATCCTTATATCACGACAACGGCTTCATAAAGGTAAAGGTAGAAGACCCGCGGGTAGAGATTGATAAAGAATTGAGAAGGATTTACATAACCATATTTTTAAATGAAGGAGAACAGTATCGTGTCGGCAGTATTCAGATAGAAGGGGATAATGTATATTCAGAAAAAGAGCTGATGGGAGTATTCAACCTAAAAGAGAATGACATATTTAATAGGTCTCAGCTCAGTCGTGATATTTTCACAATGACGGACATGTATTCCCAGAAGGGTTATGCCTTTGCCGATGTAATTCCGAATATAAAAACCGATGAGAGCCTCAAAAAGGTTGACATAGATATTAAGATTGATAAAGGAAGAAGGGTTTATATAGGAAAGATAAATATATTAGGCAATGAAAAAACAAGGGATAATGTAATCCGCAGGGAATTCAGACTTCAGGAGGGAAGCCTCTTTGACAGTGCCAAGATAAGGAGGAGCAGGGAGAGGATAAATAACCTTGGTTTCTTTGATGAGGTCAATTTTGAGCAGAAGAGCAGAAGAGAAGAAGATATGGTTGACCTTGATGTAAAGGTAACTGAGAGGTCAACGGGGAGCTTAAGTGCAGGTGCTGGATATAGTTCAGTTGAAAATGCTATATTATTTGCCCAAATATCGCAGAGCAATCTTTTTGGAAAGGGATACAGGCTTGCATTGAACGCCCAATTATCAAGTCTTCGCAAGGATTATGAGATAGAATTTACAGAACCGCGGCTTTTTGACAAGGAACTCCTGGCAGGCTTAAGTTTATTTAATACAGAGCGAAATTATTATAGCTATTTATCAAAGAACAATGGCAGCAGTGTTAGGCTCGGTAAATCACTGGGTGAATATACATGGGGGAATATTTCCTATAGGTATGAGATTGTTAATATCTCTATAAGTAACAGGGGAATTGCATCATCCTTCCTCTTTTCACAGGAGGGGGACAGAACAACAAGCAGTATTGCCCCTTCTGTAACAAGGGATACAAGAGATGATTATTTTAATCCGCAAAAGGGTTCAAGACAATATCTATATGGAGAATATGCAGGCGGACCCATTGGCGGGATTATAAACTATTATAAATTAATGGGAGAAGAGAGTTGGTATCATCCTCTGTGGTGGAATCTTGTATTCATGATTCATGGGAAGATGGGCTATGTTGATGGACATAGCGGAAAAGATTTACCCATATTTGAGAAATTTTTCCTTGGAGGTCCTGATTCTTTAAGGGGTTTTAATTTTAATGATGTGGGGCCAAGAGATGCAGCCGGACAATCCATTGGCGGCAGGTCTCTTTTACTCTTAAATACAGAATTACTATATCCGTTCACAAGATATGTGAGGGGAGTCGTATTCTACGATAGGGGAAATGTATATGGGAAAGAAGGGGATTTATTAAAAACTACAAGCAATGATTTTGATATTGGAAACATGAGGCATGCGTGGGGATTAGGAATAAGGTTCTATTCTCCGATAGGTCCAATAAATTTTTCATGGGGGTTCAAAATAGACCAGATGAAGGGTGAGAGCCCAAGTGAGTTCCATTTTACTATAGGAAGGGCATTTTAAAAAAGCAGAAAGGAGTAAGCAGAAAAAACAAACTGCCTACTGCCTACTGTTTTTAAAGAGGGGGGGGTTATGAAAAACTTAATAGCAGTTGTTTTATCGGTTTTATTTTTATTTGGAACATCATATAAATTATCGGCTGAGTCATTAAAGATAGGTTATGTGGACCTTCAAAAGGCACTAAATCAGTCCGCTACAGGGAAGACTGCATTGGAAAAGCTCAAAAATGATATTGAAAAAGAGAATGCAGTGCTTAAGGAAAGGGAAGAGGAAATAAAAAAACTGGAAGAGGAACTGAACAAACAGGGTTTTATGATGAAGGAATCCGAAAAGGAGAGAAAGACTGAAGAATACAGGAGAAAAGGAAGAGACTTTGAGAGATATAAAGAGGATACAAGAAGGGACATTATGATGAAGGAAAGGGAGATGACAGCCAGGATAATCTCCGAACTGATTAAATTGGCTCAGAAGATTGGGCAGGAGGAAGGATTTACAGTCATACTTGAAAAAGGGGAGATTGTCCTTTTTGCCTCTGACAATATAGACCTTACAGATAAATTGATAAAGAGATACGACGAGCAGAAGAAATGAAACTCGGTGAGATAGCAAAGATACTTGATGGCAGATTGAACGGTAGCCCTGATACTGATATTACAGGTGTTGCTGAAATAAAGAAGGCAGCAAGCGGAGATATTACATTTGTTTCAAAAAAGGAATATCTGCCTGAGTTAAAACATTCTAAAGCATCGGCTGTTGTTTTACAGGAAGGGTTAGATGAAAAAGATTTAATAGAAAAGCCTTCAGTAATTGTAAAGAACTCTTATCTATCATTAATTTCACTTCTAAAACTTTTTTATCCTGTCCATGATGATTCAAAAGGTATAAGCCCCCAGTCATTGATTAAGACAAAAAAAGTAGGGAGAGATGTTACAATACACCCTTTTGTCTGTATCGAAGATAATGCTGAGATTGGAGACAGGGTTGTCATATATCCCTTTACATATATAGGAAAAAATTCAAGGATAGCTGAAGGGTCAATTGTCTATTCAAATGTAAGTATATATCACAATGTAGTTGTTGGAAGAAATGTTATAATACACAGCGGTGCTGTTATAGGAAGCGATGGTTTTGGATTTGTGAAAGATGATAATGGTGTTTATCAGAAGATTCCTCAGGTTGGAAATGTAATAATAGAGGATAATGTGGAGATAGGTGCAAATGTATGTATAGACAGGGCAACACTTGGCAGCACCATCATTAAAAAAGGTGTTAAAATAGATAGCCTTGTCCAGATTGCACACAATGTTATAATAGGAGATGATACTGTAATAGCAGGACAGACCGGCATCTCTGGCAGCTGCAATATTGGTAAAGGCGTTGTTATGGGGGGGCAGGTAGGTATAGCTGACCATTCAAATATAGGTGATGGAGTAATACTGGCAGGAAGAGCAGGTGTGATTAGTAATTTAGGGGCAGGTATATATTCAGGTATTCCTGCGATTGAGCACAACAAATGGAAAAGGATTCAGGCAGGACTGACTAAACTGCCTGAATTGATTAAGAAGGTAAGGGAATTGGAAAGGAGATTAGAGAAGCCAGAATCCAGAAGCCAGAATCCAGAAAAAACTTAAAAATTTTTGTTTTTTATATTTGATTCTGTATTCTGGTTTCTGTATTCTGAATCTAAGTTTATGGACATAAACGAGATTAAAAAATATATTCCACACCGCTATCCATTTTTATTGGTTGATAGGGTTACGGAGATAGAGGAAGGAAAGAGAATAGCAGGAATAAAATGTGTTACTGCGAATGAACCATTTTTTCAGGGACATTTCCCTGATTTTCCAGTGATGCCTGGTGTATTGATAGTTGAATCAATGGCACAACTTGGGGCAATTTTGGCATTCTATTCAGTAAAGCAATCTCAAGATGAAGCAATAAGAGAGAGCTTAGACAAATATATCCCCTTATTCACTGGAATTGAAGATGCAAAATTTAGAAGACCTGTAGTCCCGGGTGACACACTCAGGATTGAACTAAATGTTATAAAGCAGAGGGGAACCATATGGAGATTATCAGGACAGGCATTTGTGGAAGACAAACTCGCCGCAGAGGCTGTAATCCAGGCAATATTACAAAAAAGAACATAGTATTCAGTTTCTTATAAATGCAAAGACCTTCTTTTTCTTGATTTCTCTCAGCATCATTTTAAATACCAATTTAGGAAATGAGAGTGCAAGCAGCATAAAATCAGATGTTGTAAGAAGTTCAATTTTGTAAGCCTTTTTGATTATATTCTTTATTTGCCCCATATTATAAAAACCGAATTTAATCCTATCTCTTATCTTTTTCAATTTCTCAAGATTATACTGGTCAGAATAGAGAGGTCCTCCAAACTCATCATAGTGGTAACCGGGTGTCTTTGCAACGAGTTCTGTAAGAGGCGAATATTTCTCTATTCTAAGTTTTTGGAAGGTTATTGAATCTAATTCTAAATCCTTTGCAAATTTTGCTATATAAACCATCTCATCCTCAGTCTCACCAATGTTTCCATATATAAAATAACCGTGGATGTAAAAGTTATATTTATTGAATACCTTAAACGCCTCTCTAATTTTCTGCTGTGTAAAACCTTTCTGAATTTGTTTTAAAATTCTGTCATGGGGAGATTCAATGCCGACCAAAAACAGCTTAAATCCTGCCCTTTCAGCTTTTTCCAAAAGCTGCGGCTGCCTCGTGATTTCTATTCGGGTCTGAACAATGAATCTCTTTTTTATATTGTTTCCAATAATAAGGTCGCACAACTTTTCACTCCTTTTTGGATTTGTAAAAAAATTGTCATCAGAGAATAGCACTATGTCAGCAGAGATGGTTTTTAATTCCTCAATTACAGATTCAAGCGGCCTTTCTATGTATTCCCTTTTCTGCCCAAGCGGATTTAGACTGAATGTGCAGAACTTACATTTGTAAGGACATCCCCTTGTAGTCAGGATTGTGTCAAATGTCAGGTTTGTTATTTTTATGCCGTGTGATACAAAATGGTAAATAATCCTTCTTAAACTCCTGTCAGGAAAAGGGATAGTATTAACATCTGTCAGTGGTCTATTCTTGTTATGAGCTATCTTCCCGTTCTCTCTATATGAAATACCAGAAATATCTTTATAAGGCACACCTTTAACAATCTCCTTGATTGTCTCCTCTCCTTCACCCCTTACAATTACATCAATATTGGGGCATTTTTCAAAAAGATACTCAACCTCTTCGGTTGCCTTATATCCTCCGACGATAATTGGAATCTCATCAGGTAATTTTGAGATAAGCTCGCAGATTTCTTTAAAACCATAGCTCCATATAATGCTGATACATAAAAGGTCAATCTCTTTCTTAACAAAATCCCTGAGATTGTTTATATCCTGAAATTTCTTCTCATGCCTCAAGTCCAGAAGGGTTACTCTCCCGACAAGGTCTTTCATGCTTGTTGCAATATATTCAATTCCAGTCGGGGGAAAGAGTCCGACTATAGATGTAGAATCCCTGAAATATGGATATAAGGCAAGGGCATGATTATATTTGTGCATAAAAAATTATAACATTCTTGGAACACAAATTACATATATAATTTGCCCATTCGTAACGTTTTGAAGGGTTTAAAGAAGTCTCTCATGGAGTTCCAAAGCTGATTTTTCACTTATATGCAGGATAGCTGATAGTTCTTTAACAGATGCCTCTTTTATCTTTTTCAAACTACCAAAATGTTTTAATAGTGTCCTCTTTCTCTTCAAGCCGATGCCAGGGATTTCATCAAGTTCAGACATTATTCCTTCCCTACCCCTCAATTCCCTGTGATATTTAATGGCAAAGCGATGTGCCTCATCTCTTATTCTTTGAATCAGGTGTCTGCCTGAAGAATCAGATGGAAGCCTTATTGAGTTTGGAGTTCGGAGTTTGGAGTTCGGAGTTAAATATATAGTATCTGTTTCTGGATTGTTTCTGTCCTCACCTTTTGCAATTCCTATTGCATCCACATCAGAAATTGAAAGCTCCTTCAATACATTGATGAGGATATTAAGCTGTCCCTTTCCACCATCAACTATTATTAAATCAGGCAATAATGAAAGGGTTCGAGGATTCGAGGGTTCGGGGATTTGGGTAAATAAATTTTCACTTGCCCCCTTGAATCCCTGACCCCTTAACCCCTCTTTTAATTTACTGTATCTTCTATAAAGTATCTCCCTCATCATTCCATAGTCATCCATTCCAGCCACTGTCTTTATCCTGAATCTTTTATATTCATTTTTTACAGGCTCTCCTTCAATAAATATAACCATTGAGCCTACTGCCGATGCCCCCATGATAGTTGAAATATCAAATGCCTCAATCCTTAATGGCAATTTACTTAAGCCAAGTCTTGTCTTTAAATCTTTTAGTGCAGCCATTCTTAAATCTGCTGAGTCAAGAGTTGCTTTAAGTGAGATTACTGCATTCTCCTTTGCCATGTGAATTAGCTCTCTCTTTCTTCCCCTGTAAGGAACGACTATCTCAACCCTTCTGCCCCTTTTTTCAGAGAGCCACTTTTTTACAATTTCCATCTCATCTATCTCTTTTTCTAAAATAATCTCTTCAGGAATAAATACATCACCACTGTAATATTGTCTGACAAAGGATGAAAGAATCTCTGTATCATCTATATCTTCAGTATGTGTAAATATAAGGTTTTTATCGCCTATGAACTTCCCTCCCCTTATAAATAAAAGCTGGATATTTGCTTTCCCGCCACCTCTGTAAATACCTATTATATCCTCGTCTTCAAGAGATGTTGATATGATATTTTGTTTCTCCATTGTCATTTCTATTGCTGAAATCTGGTCTCTTGTCCTCGCTGCCTCTTCAAATCTAAGATTTTCTGATGACTCATCCATTTTTTTCTTCAGGTTATTCAGGAGTTCATCATTTCTCCTTTTAAGAAATAAGATAACATCTCTCACCATCTTGCCGTAGCCCTCTTTTTTCACATATCCTGCGCATGGTGCCAGACATCTCCCCATTTGATAATTAAGACATGGTCTCCTTTTAGGTCTGCCATCTAAAGGGTCTTTGCTCTGGCGAAGTTGAAATATGCTGTATATGAGTCTTAAGGTCTTACGAAGTGATTTTGAAGATGCATAGGGACCAAAATACATCCCCTTATCCTTCTTAACCCTTCTGACAATTGAAAGATATGGATACATCTCCTCTGTTGCAAGTCTTAAGTATGGGTAGTGTTTATCATCCCTCAAAATTACATTGTATTTAGGCTTGTATTTCTTTACTAAATTACTTTCTAATATTAATGCCTCTATCTCATTTTTCGTTACAATATAATCTATATCTGCTACTAAAGAGACCATGCTCTTTATCCGCAGAGACATAGAAGCAGAGTTTTTAAAATAAGACCTTACTCTTGACCTTAAATTATTTGCCTTCCCTATGTAGAGGATATGTCCTTTATCATCTTTCATGATATAGACACCCGGCTTTGTGGGTAGCTTTTGTAAAATCTCTTTTAATTCCATAAAATAAATTGGACGCAGATGAACGCAGAAACTACATGATTTTTAAATCCTGTAAATCCATTTTTCTGCGAAAATCAGCGTTCTATTATGATTGTTTATATGTGAGCGGGTCTTTTATGCCGGCATCTTTAAAACCCTTCAATCTGAACTGACAGCTATCACAGAGACCACAGGGATTTCCACCTTTATCCGGACTGTAACAGGAAGATGTTAGACTATAATCAACTCCGAGTGATATTCCCTTTTTTATTATTTCACCTTTTGTAAGATTAATTAAAGGGGTATGGATTTTTATACGACTCTTTCCTTCCACCCCAGCCTTCGTTGCGAGATTTGCCATCTTTTCAAAAGCATCTATATATTCAGGCCTGCAGTCAGGGTAGCCGCTGTAGTCAATCGCATTAGCACCTATAAAAATATCCTCAGCCTCAAGCACCTCAGCCCATGCAAGCGCAAGAGATAAAAAAATTGTATTTCTTGCAGGGACATAGGTGATTGGAATAGTCGATAGTCTGGAATCTTTTGTTTTAATATTCTGACTGCTGACTGCTGACTGCTGACTGCTGACTCTTATTGGGACATCAATATCGGAAGTCAGAGCAGAGCCGCCTATCTTTCTTAAATCTATATCAAATATAAGATGCTCTTTTGCATTAAAAAATTTTGCAACCTCAGAAGCTTTTTTTAATTCAAAAGAGTGCCTCTGTCCATAATTAAAGCTCAAGGAATAGATTTTATAACCTTCTGCCCCTGCAATTGCCATCGCAGTTGTAGAATCTATCCCACCACTTGAAAGAACTATTGCTTTCTTATCATGCATAAGAAATTATAACATACTCACCAGATAAAGGTTCAAGGGGTCAGACAAAAAATATCAGACTTTAGCTTTTTAATGATAACACCAGTTAAATAATGAAGTGCAACACTTGGGAAGCAAAAAAAAGAAATGTTATCCTAAGTGTCTATGGCAAAACAATACAATCAGTTAACCTTGGCAAAAAGATATCAAATTACTATAATGCATTGTGAAGAGAGTAAAAATTCGTGTCAATTCGTGGCTAACTAAATGCCTTTATGCCGATGGTGTGATGACCTATAATTAATTTCTGTATCTCCGATGTCCCCTCATAAATAGTAGCAACCTTTGCATCCCTTAAATATCTCTCCACAGGATACTCATTGGAATAACCATAGGCACCGAATATCTGAATCGCATCTGTAGCAGCTCTTACCGCCGCCTCACTTGCAAAATATTTGGCAATTGATGTCTCAAGTGTATTTTTTATTCCTTTATTCTTTAAATCTCCTGCCCTATATACAAGGAGTCTTGAGGCATCACAATCCACCACCATCCTCGCTATCTTTTCCTGTATGAGTTGGAAACTCCCTATAGGCTTTCCAAACTGATGCCTCTCCTTTGCATATTTCACACATGCATCTATACATCCCTGAATAATTCCCACACAGCCAGAGGCAACACCATATCTCCCATTATCAAGGGCGCTCATAGCCACCTCAAAGCCGTCCCCTACCTTACCCAGCAACGCATCTTTTGGAATCTCGCAATCCTCAAAGATAAGCTCTGCCGTATTAGATGCCCTTAAGCCAAGTTTCCCCTTTATCTCCTTTGTAGTAAAACCCGGTGTCCCTTTTTCTATAATAAATGCTGCAATACCCTTATGCTTTTTATTCTTATCTGTCTGTGCAAAAACAACAGCAATATCCGCTATACCACCATTACTTATCCATGTCTTTGTCCCATTAAGCACCCACCCTTTGTTAGTAAGAATTGCAGTAGTTGACTGATTTGCAGCATCACTCCCAGCCCCAGGCTCTGTCAGGGCGAAACAACCGATTATCTCACCCTTGCATAAACGAGAGAGATATTTCTCCTTCTGCCCCTCAGTTCCCCAATTTAAAACAGTAAGTCCAACTATTGATACCTGAACAGAAAGTGTTGTCCTTATTGAGGAATCTGCCTTCCCAATCTCTTCAAATATTATGGCATCACTTATAAAATCTAATCCTGCACCTCCGTATTTCTCCGGAATAGGCGCACCAAGAAAACCAAGCGATGCCATCTTTTTTATTATTTCAATAGGAAAATGCTCCTTTATATCATTCTCCCTCGCAACAGGGACAATCTCCTCCTCTGCAAACTTTCTTACTGTATCTTTTATCAGCTTCTGATCTTCTGTAAGTTCAAAATTCATATTTGTAAAACCCCCTTCCTGTCTTTTTTCCAAGGTACCCTTCATCCACATATCTTTTAAGCAACGGACAGGGTATATGTTTTGGATTCTTTGTCTCCTTATATATGCTCTCCATAATTGAAAGCACAATATCAAGCCCAATCAAATCCGACATGGCAAGGGGACCCATCGGCAGATTTGCACCAAGTGTCATTGCCTTGTCAATATCTTCAGCAGAGGCAACACCTTCCATCAGTGCAAAGACTGCCTCGTTTATCATTGGCATCAAGACTCTATTTACAATAAAGCCGGGAGAATCTTTTGATTCCACAGGTATCTTGCCAATCTTTTCAGTAAGATTTTTTACTATTACAAAAGTTTCATCCGATGTATTAATCCCCCTTATTACTTCCACAAGCTCCATCACAGGTGCAGGGTTCATGAAGTGCATCCCAATGACCTTATCCTGCCTATTTGTTACAGAGGCAATTTTGCTGATGGGTATGGAGGATGTATTTGTAGAGAGGATGACCTCCTTACGACAGATTTCATCAAGTCTTTTAAAAATATCAAATTTTAATTCTTCTATCTCAGATACAGCCTCAACAATAAAATCTGCCTCTGCCATATCCTCAAGTCTTGTTGTAGTGCGAATCTTTGTAATGGCTTTCTCTTTTTCTTCAGGTGTTATTTTTCCCTTTTCAATCGCCTTTGCAAGTCCCTTTTTTATATTGTCTATACCTCTCTCAATAAACTCATCCTTCACATCAGTCAGAATTACCTCAAATCCTGATGTCGCCATTACCTGTGCAATCCCTGACCCCATCCTCCCCGCACCAATGATACCGATTGTTTTAATATCCATATAAAAAACCTGCCACAGAGTTCACAGAGGACACAGAGAAAAGAAACTTTTCTTATGCTTACCTCTGCGGTTAGTATATTGGAGTTGATTTACATAATCAATACCTTGTTCAGTATTGTGCTTTTTTATTATTTATAGCATAATGTGCCTACATTATAACTACATTATATTTATTTTTTTGGAAGAATACATGAAGGCAAATATTGTATCGGTAGGCAATTCCAAAGGCATCCGCATACCTAAGGCGATGTTAAACTTGAATATGGAAAACAATAAATTAAGTCCCGGGAGGAAAGCCAAAAAAACTGGGCAATGGGCAAAAACAATGACAAAATGGTTAATAACCCTTTCATCAAAAGGCAGAAAAAAATGGCAATTTGTATCTTTTGAGGGACCAAAGGGAGGGGAATCAAGAGGAATTGTTGATTTCATTGCAATCCGAAGAGATCATAAATATAGAAAAAATCCATTAAAAATTGGGGATCTTTTTGAAATAATCATAATTCAAGCAAAGGGCGGTAGCGCACCAATGCCTTCGAATGATGATATTTTGAGGTTGTCAAAGGTTGGGGAATACTACCACGCAAAACACATAATATTGGCTGATTGGCAAAAAGGTAAAGCACCAACTCTTTACTCTCTTGTAAATTCTTCGTGGGAAAAAACAGAACCAAAGGATGTATTTAAATGATTTACTGACTTCACTTAACACAGCATAAAAGGTTCAAGAACAGAAGAAAAAAGGGGCAGGTCTTGAAATATGACTTTTGAAAAACTGTCCGCAACAGCAGATAACAGAGTGCTTAATGTTACACCCAAAGGCTTCTATCTTCTCAGACACTCAAACCATTATGTGAAATGTGGTGTAGGAAAAAATAAAAAATGAATTGAAAGGATTGCTATGTTAGACCGGATTCTGAACGAAATGAGGGATAAAATTAGAGAGCGGAAATATGTAATGACGATTCACGGAGAAGAAGAAATGAACAACGATTGTCTCACCATTTACGATGTTGAATGTGGTATACTTACTGGAAAAATAGTAGAACGTCAGAAAGATAAGGTAACTACTGAATGGAAATACAGAATAATCGGACAAACAGTTGATGGCGATGAAGTTGAGGTTATTGCTAAATTTAGCCCAACGGGCAAATTGGTTATAATCACGGTGTATGTGCCATAGTTTATGAGAGGAGAAAAACATATGAGGTGTGATATTTGTGGAAAAAAAGGTGTACGAACACATAAGGTCGTCAGGACCTATGGCAAAGGAAAAGAAATACTGGTTATAGAAAACATTCCTGTCGTAACCTGCCCTCATTGTGGAGAAAGCTATTTGGAGGCTGATACGCTTCATGAAATCGAGCGCATAAAGCTGCACAAAAAGAGTTTTGCTGTAAAGCGTGCAATTCCTGTGGCAGATTTTGTAACGGCATAAAAAAACTCCATACTATACTTCACATAACAACAGCGTAATTGCTCATACTGAAAATCACCGTTGAACAGCAACTTTGCCCTTTATCACAGAATTTAAAAAAGGCGTCAAATCCTACGACAACCCTCGCAAGATGAGCAACGTTGCCTACGTCTACCACTATTCCTCTATGCTTTCCACCAGCATTGCCACTGCCTCACCACCACCAATACAGATAGCGGCAATACCTCTCTTAGCATTCTTTCTTTTCATTGTATAGAGAAGGGTCGTGAGAATCCTTGCACCACTTGCACCAATAGGATGCCCTATTGCTATTGCCCCACCGTGGATATTCAATCTACCCTCATCTAAAGCAAGTTCTCTTATTACAGCAAGTATTGAGACTGAAAATGCCTCATTTATTTCAAAGAGGTCAATATCATTAAGTGTAAGTCCTGTTTTTTTAAAAATCTTTTTTATTGCACCTACCGGCGCTATGCTGAACATTTCTGGTTTCACACCCTGTGAGGCATGGGCAATAATCTTTGCCATTGGTTTTATGCCAAGCTCTCTTGCTTTATCTCCTGACATGACAACAACTGCTGCAGCACCATCACTTATCTTTGAGGAGTTGCCTGCAGTAGTTCCGCCACCCTCTTTAAAAACAGGGGAAAGGGGTTTAAGTTTTGAGAGGTCATGTCTATTCGGCTCTTCATCTATAGCAATATTATCTACAGGAATTATCTCTTCTGTAAAGTAACCTTTCTTCTGTGCCTCTATTGCCCTCTGATAACTCTGCAATGCATACCTATCCTGCTCATCTCTATCAATATTATATTTATCAGCAACAATTTCAGCACAAGAACCCATGTGAATATTATTATACACATCCCATAGCCCGTCCTTTATCATACTGTCAATAATATTACCGTCACCCATCCTGTAGCCGAATCTTGCCTTCTCTAAAAGATAGGGTGCACGGCTCATGCTCTCCATTCCGCCTGCTATAACTATCTCTGCATCACCGAGGGCAATTGACTGAGATGCAAGAAGGACAGCCTTGAGTCCAGAGCCGCATACTTTGTTTACAGTCAGACAATTTGTAGTATAAGGAAGACCTGCACCAATACTTGCCTGTCTTGCAGGTGACTGACCAAGGCCGGCAGACAGGACATTACCCATGATAACCTCATCAACATCTGCCGGTTTAATACCCGCCCTTTTAATTGCCTCAGCAATGACAATACTCCCAAACCTTGTAGCAGAGATAGAACTCAATCCCCCATTAAAACATCCAACAGGAGTTCTGACTGCACTTGCTATAACAACATTTTCCATGCGAAAATGCCCCCCTTGTCATTGCGAGTTCCTTCGCTTTTTATCTCTTGTATCATCACAGGAACAACCTTGAAAAGATCGTCCACAATTCCATAATCTGCTATTTTAAATATTGGGGCGTTGGGGTCCTTGTTTATCGCAACAATACACTTTGAGGTTGACATTCCTGCAAGATGCTGTGGTGCACCTGATATTCCACAGGCTATATATAGCATAGGTGAAACTACCCGTCCAGTCTGTCCTATCTGAAATAAATGAGGCATCCATCCTTCATCCACAACCGCCCTTGAAGCACCAACCGCACCACCGAGAATATCTGCCAGTTCTTCAAGCAATTTAAAGTTCTCCGCTCCCTTCATCCCCCTTCCGCCTGAAACAATTATATCAGCCTCTGATAAATCCGGTCTCTTTCCAACCTCTTTAATTATCTCCCGAACCGCAACTAATATATCATTCTGTTCAAGATTAGGCTTAAATTGTATTATCTCCCCTTTTGCAGTTTCTATTTTTCTATGCTCAAAGCTCCTTGGCCTTATGGTTACTATCAATAGCTCTGCTCCTTCATACATCACGGCAGCCATAAGCCTTCCGCCATATACAGCCCTTTTAAAAAGAATAGTATCCTTTACCTCAAAGCCTACACAATCAGATATAAGTCCACAATCTAATTTTGCAGACAGCATCGGTATATAATCTTTCCCCCTGAATGTAGCTGATGCAATTATAATTGCTGGCTTTTTGTCCTTTATGAGGGAATAAATGGAACTGACATAGGCATTTGAGTCGTATTTTGACAAAAGTAGATGTTCAATAGAATATACAAGTTCAACCTCTTTAGAGAGTTCTTCGGCAAATCTCTGGATACCGTTTCCAAGAATAACTACGGCAGGTTTAAGTTTAAGGTGTTCCGATAGGAGTCTGGCGGCAGATACAGACTCCCATGTGTTTTTTTTTATCCCCTTTTCATCATACTCAGCTATTACCCATATCTCCTTGTCACTCAAATATACCTCGCCTCCCGTAGGCTTCTTACAAGCTCCTTTGCTGTATCAGGTAATGTCCCCTGAATGATTTTACCCTCCGGTCTCTTGGGTGGATAGGAGAGATTTATAATCTTGATTTTCGCTTTATAATTAGAAAGATTAAGGTCTAAAGCATCTGGTTCAAGGGTTTCAATCTTTGTCTTCTTCGCCTTCATAATTCCTGATAGAGATGCATAGCGCGGGACATTCAGTCCCTTCTGTGCCGTAAATACAGCAGGCAGGCTGCATTTTACAACTTCAAGCCCTCCTTCAATTTCTCTATGGCAGACAGCCTCTTTGGTTGAAGGAGAAATATCAAGTTTCTTTATTGCAGATACACATGGAATCCGAAGAAGCCCGGCAATTATTTGACCTGTCTGTGCATAGCCGTAATCCACTGATTCCTTGCCGCAAAGGATAACATCGTATCCCATATTCTTAATAACTTTTGTAAGTATTTTTGATACAGCAAGATTGTCTTTGAATGATTCACCATTTATTATCAAAGCTCTGTCAGCACCAAGGGCAAAGCAATTTCTTAAAATATTTTCAGCCCTTTTGCGCCCAACAGTTATGGCAGTAACATTACCCCCAAATCTCTCTTTGAGTCTAAGTGCCTCCTCCATTGCATATTCATCGTAAGGGTTTATAACCCACGGTATATTTTCAGTTTCTATTTCAGTACTATCACTCTTTATCTTTAATGCTATTGCCGTATCCGGCACCTCTTTTACACAGACAATAATTTTCATCTATCCTTAAACCTCGGCACTCTCTTTTCCACAAAGGCAGTGATGCCTTCTTTCTTATCCTCTGTCTCACAGAGCATTCCAAAGAGCTTTGCCTCTTTATCAAGTCCCTTTTTCAGACTCATATCCATTCCGCTATTTACTGCATCAAAATATGCCCTTACTGCTCGCATCCCTTTATTTCCAATACTCTCCGCCAATGCCTTTGCCTCTTCAATAAGCCTCTCTCCTTTGACAACCTTATTCACAAGACCAATGGCAAATGCATCATGGGCTGTTATTTTTCCACCTGTGAGAATCGTCTCCATTGCCCTTGCCCTCCCTACAAGCTTTGGGAGCCGCTGTGTGCCTCCAAAACCCGGTATAAGACCAAGAGTTATCTCAGGCTGGGAAAACCATGCCTCCTCTGATGCAATCCTTAAATGACATGCCATTGCCAACTCATTACTCCCACCTATACATGGACCATTTATTGCTGCTATAACAGGTTTTCCGAGGGATTCAATAAGATTTAAAATAGCCTGACCTTCTTTTGCAAACCTCTCACCCTCCCTCTTTGTCATTATTGCTGAGAGTTCTTTTATATCCGCCCCTGCTCCAAAAAACTTGCCCTTTCCAGTAATGATAATTACCCTGACTCGTTTATCAGTCTTTAGCTTTTTAATGATAACTTTAAGTTCTAAAAGAAGTGCGTGAGAAAGGATATTTAAAGGAGAGTTATTTATTGTTAAAAGGGCTATATTATTTTCAATAGATAATTCTATAAATATTCGCTTCATATACCTATATCCAGTTTCTTAGACACTAAAATTACACCCCTTCCCTTGATAGTTCTTCAAGAAGCTCCTTCTGCTTTTCCGTAATATGGTCAGGGACCTTTATATTTATCTTCACATAGAGGTCGCCCTTGCCTCCTCCTTTGAGATGCTGTATCCCNNTATAATGACATCATCCCCTTCTCTATTAAAAACAGGATGCTCCTGAACAATTACATTAAAATACAAATCTCCCGGAGGCTGTCCGGAAATACCTGACGCCCCCTTTCCAACAAGTCTCAATTTCTTGCCTGTATCTATTCCTGCGGGTATCTTAACCATGACATCTTCTATCCTTCCATCAGGCTTCTTTAATGACACCCTCTTTTCACCTCCAAATATTGCCTCATTAAAGGTAATATGCAAATCAGATGTAACATCCGCACCTTTCTGGGGCATTCCACGCATCTCTTCATAACCAAAAGGGGCTTCACCTCCATATTTATTTTCAAAACCACCGTAACCAGCCCTACCCCTTCCGAATATCTGACTAAATATATCACTTGAACCAAAACCAAAGTCTTTCAGTATATCCCCTATATCAAATCCCCTGAATATGTCCTCCTGAGAGAATCTCTGATGGAACTTGTCAGAGCCAAACATATCATACTGCTTCCTTTTATCCTTATCACTAAGGACGGCATACGCCTCGTTTATCTCTTTGAACTTTTCCTCCGCCGCCTTATTTCCGGGATTTCTGTCAGGATGATACTTCATCGCAAGCTTACGGTAAGCCTTCTTTATCTGCCCCTCCGCAGCATCCTTCTTCAAGCCGAGTATTTCGTAGTAATCTTTATAAGCCATAGTAAATTGAACATTGAATATTGAAGATTGAATATTGTCTCATTTTTTTAGTCTTGCAGTTTTACGAGACGCATAAAATATTGATGTTAGTTCATTTGCTTCATCTAATAGAGGAAAAACCAATTCTTTTTTTGGTAATTCAAAAGTCAATTTTACACACTTGTGAGCAAAATCCTTAGTCCTTTGTTTCAATTCCTTATCGTCCATAATTCAATCAAATGTTAAGACTTAGTAATCTTCAATTTTCAATCTTCAATCTTCAATATTTCATCTAAATCTAACTGCATTCCGTCTCTTGCGGCTATTGTCTTTACACCTGTCTCCTGAGAAAGACTTTCAGCAACCTCCCACGGCTTTGCCTTTAAAACTGACATGCCAAAGTGGGTGAGAATAGCTGTCTTCGGTTGGAGTTCTTTTATCAATATCTTTGTATCTTCTATTGATAGATGGTCAATCTTCACATCATTTCTTTGTTTAAGCAGGACAGTATTAATGACAACAATATCACTCTTATACATAGTAGATAGTTCAGGGAAATATTTTGTATCTGTAATAAATGAGAGTTTATATTTCGGCAAGTTAAATGTCAAACCATAGGTTTCCACAGGGTGGACATGCCTTTTTGATGTAGTAAAACTTACATTATTGACAGAATAACTCTGCCCCTCCTTCAAAATCTCGATTTTATCTACATAATCTCTCACATATTTAAAAACCACAGGGTCGCTGTTTATAGCATCTTCAGGCGCCAGAACAGTTCCCTTTTTTTTAAAACCACCATCTGTCATTGCCTCAATCATGGCATTCACATCACCTGAATGGTCAAGATGTTTGTGAGATAATATTATTGCATCCAGAGTAGTCGGGTCAAGCTTAGGTTTACTTGACCAGCATCTGACCAGCGACCCGGGTCCGGGGTCTAATAAGAGATTCGTTCCTCCAAGGGATAGCCATACACCGCCTGATGACCTTACCTGCTTTGCTACAACTATCCTTGCACCTGCAGTTCCAAGAAATTTTATGTAATCCATTGTTTATCTTCTTAAAGCCATCTGCAATTCCAAAGTCATCTGCAATGCCTTGCGTCCATTCTCATGCCTCATATCACATGCCCTTCCTGCCTGTGCGATGCACCTGTCTGCCGTGCCTGCACAGGTAGACGCAGACAGGTTGTAAATCAGATATAGCCCTGCCCATATTCCCTGATAGATAATATACAACCCCATGAATTACTCAGACTATGGCATCAAAATGCCTTTAAATATCCTTCCATTCTTTGTAAGAATTCTGTAGCCTGTTCAACCCTTTTGCCGGTCTCTTCTTTCGTAAATTCTTTTGTAACTATATAATCTCCCAATTCACGAGCATCTTTAGCCTCATTAAAAATCCTTCCAAATCTTTCCTCAATCAATCCGTTCTTAACAAAGTGTAATCCAAACATTGAAATTGCCCCGTTATGTGTATCCGGATCAATTTCTTTAGTCAATAGAACCGCCCTTGCAGCATGAAATATAGCATAATAAGCCCGAGAGATTGAATCTGCAAACAACCCGTCTTCAAGCAAATTCTTAGCCGCAGTCAAGGCTTCTTTAGCCCTATCTATCTCCGCCTCTATCCTCTCCTTCCGAATTTCCTTGTTCATATTTTTATGCCGTCTCTCTGTAAATTCTTAATAAAAGCGGTTTGCCAGCGATTTAATACTTCATACTCATTTATATCTATTACGCGGGGAGAAATTAACACTTCATATTTAAGAAAAATGTCATAAGACATATCGGCAATTTGGTCTCTTACCTCGTAACCCCCTTCTTCAATCAGAATAAAAACATCAATATCCGATGTCCTATTGTAATCCCCCCTCGCCTTAGAGCCGTAGAGGAGCATTGTTTTTATCCTATTTTTAAAAATATTATTCAGGTTATCTTTAAATTCATCAAGCGCCTTTTCTTCTATTTGATTCAGTGAGCCTAACATAGCAATTTCTCCTATCTAATTCCAAACCACACAATTCCGGGACATTATAATTACTTCTCAATGAGTGTTCCCATAATTTTCTTAATGACAGACACAGCTAATGACTATAGAGATATTTCTCATACTCCATCCTTTTTTCTATTTTTTTACCATTTTTTCTGACTGTTTTTCTCTGTGTGCTCTGTGGCTATTATAAGTTCTTATTCTGTGCATCTATGATGACAATCTCTCCTTCAGCAGTTTATTCACCACCTGTGGATTTGCCTTCCCCTTGCTTTTCTTCATCACCTGCCCGACAAAGAATGTGATGAGCTTATCCTTACCGCCTTTGTAGTCTGCTACCTCTTTTGGATTTTCAGCAATAACCTCATCAATAACCTTTATAACTTCCGATTCATCTGTTATCTGAACAAGCCCCTTTTCTTTTACAATATCTTCGGGTGATTTTCCTGTCTTATACATTTCTTCAAATACTGTCTTTGCGATTTTTCCGCTGATTGTCCCGTTATCAATCAATTTAAGCATTTCTGTAAGCATCTTAGGGGTTACAGAAAACTTCTCAATCTCCAGATTCTCATCCTTCAATACCCTCAATACCTCACCCATTACCCAGTTGCTGATAACCTTGGGCTGATTGTAGAGTTTTATACACTCTTCAAAATAGCTTGCAATTGATTTAGAAGTTGTCAGAACTTCGGCATCATATTCAGGCAAGCTATACTCTTTTACAAACCTCTCTCTCTTTGCATCAGGTAGTTCAGGGNNAATAGCCTTGTCTCCTGAACTATTTTTCCGCCTTCTTCAAGTGTGTCTATCTGCCTCTTAATTTCATACTCCAATGCCTTTTGAAGGAATCTAAAGGAGTTCATATTTTTTACTTCTGCCTTTGTGCCAAANNTAATTTAAGCATTTCTGTCAGCATTTCGCGGGTTACAGGGTATTTCTCAATCGAAAGCCCCTCCTCTTTTAGCGTCCTCAATACCTCCCCCATCACCCAGTTGCTTATAGTTTTAGGCTGGTTATAGAGTTTTATACAGTCCTCAAAATATCCTGAAACAGGCTTCGATGTAGTTAATACCTCAGCATCATACTCAGGCAATTCGTATTCTTTTACAAACCTCTCCCTCTTTGCATCAGGTAGTTCAGGGAGTTTTGCCTTTATATCCTCTATCCATTTATTATCAACCTCTATTGGAGTAAGGTCGGGGTCGGGGAAATACCTATAATCATGCGCCTCCTCCTTGCTCCTCATGGATACAGTGATGCCTTTATCAGGATTGAATAGCCTTGTCTCCTGAACTATT
>DNJG01000137.1:20358-24956 GCA_003489165.1 Nitrospinota bacterium
TCGCTAACCTCTATATACTCAAGTATCGCCTTGAGCCTCGTCATATACTCCTTAGCCTCTTCAGGAGAGCGAATATCAGGCTCGCTTACAATCTCCATAAGGGGGATGCCTGACCTGTTAATATCTACATAACTTGAATCTTTATCTCCAAGATTCTCACCATGTATCAGTTTCCCTGCATCCTCTTCCATGTGGATTCTGGTTATGCCAATCCTTTTTACATTTCCATCAATAACTATTTCAACATGACCACCCTTTGCAAGGGGAAGCTCATACTGTGAAATCTGATACCCCTTTGGCAAATCAGGATAAAAATAGTTCTTCCTTGCAAACCTGTTAAACGGGGCGATTTTGCAGTCAGTGGCAAGGGCTGTCTTTATTGTAAGATTCACCGCCTCCCTGTTTATCACTGGCAGGACACCCGGCATACCAAGACATATAGGGCATGTATTCTTATTCGGCTCTGCACCAAATTTTGTACTACAGGAGCAGAACATCTTAGACTTTGTATTCAACTGGACATGAACTTCCAAACCAATCACAGGCTCATATTTCATAAATCTCCTTTGGGAAATACATATCCGCAGATTTCGCAGATTACCGCAGATTAAAACAGGATACTTTAAAAAATCTGTGAAATCTGCGTCTCTGTGGCTTATTAAGTTTTTATTCTGGACAAGGCAAATATAACAGAATTTATCATAAATATCAATGAAGTGTGCTTGACATTGAAATTTTGACTTTTATCTTTACTAAATGTATTATGAAATTGTTATGATATTAGGGCATTATGCAAATACTTATGTAGTTCATAATTTTGCCAAAAAATATAATATAGAGTTTAGCCTCTATTTTTTACTTTTTGGTGCGTATCTTCCTGATTTGATTGACAAGCCCCTGAATATACTTTTTCAATTACCGGGGAGGGGAATAGCTCATTCAGTTATTATACAGTTATTGCTATTTTTACCCCTCTTATATTCATTCCCAAAATACAGGAAAATCTTTTTCTCAATCTGGTTCGGCTGTATTTTCCATTTAGTTCAGGATACAATAGCACTATCCATTGCCTTCTGGCCAATTGTCGGCAGTCTTTCAGATTATCGCAGGTTCTCTTTTTCAGAATCATTTTATACCTACTATATACTGGTGAAATATCCATATACACTTTTCGCTGAGGTTATGAGTTTTGTTGTTTCAGGCGGAATACTTCTCTCTAAATGGCTGCCTGAGGGGAGAGAATTGGCAGAGGAAAAGGTCGTTGTAAAAATAAGCGATGATTAAAAACTCATTGCTCGTTGCTCATGGCTCATTGCTTAAGTTATTACTGGTATTTTCCCATTGGCCTGAAGATTGGAAGGTCTAAAATCCACTCTATATCAAAAAGCTCCCCAATCGTCCCAAACCCCAAAAGGAAGGATTACATATATTATCAGGAGAGTGAGCCCCATCTCAGATTTATATTTGTTAAAAAAATCCTTAATCTTTTGAATCATAATCTGAGTATACTACAAAACCCTTTTTCTTAAATATATAAATTGTTGCTATTGAAATACCCACTCCAATAATCCCCCCTGCCAGCACATCCAGAGGGTAATGAGCTCCGACATATACTCGTGATATGCCGGAGAAAAACGCTATAAGAAAAAAAACATATATATATCTTCTGTAAGAGTAACCTAAAACGGTGGCTGCTGTAAAAATGGTCTGCGAATGGCCTGATGGAAATGATGCCGCTAAAAGAGGCTCAAAAATCACATTGATACTAACCTTGCCTTCCTTGATTAATTCTTCCATACCGCCAAGGGGGCGGGGTCTGTCAACCAATTCTTTTAAAATATGGACTAAAATGCCGCCTATTAAGAGAGATGATATAAGCAGAATAAAATTCCTTTTAAAATCCTTCCTCTCAAAGAAATAAAAGATTAGAGCCATAATCGGAATTATTACATAATCTGAGGCGAGAAGTGTCAATGAGGCGAATAGGGCATCATTGAAAGGATTAGTCCAGCCGTTGTTAATGGCGAAAAAGAGCTTTTTATCAAAATCTAAGATTGCATTTAACATATAGGAAATACACACCTAAATCGTGAGCCTCTCTGTTCTTCTTGAGCTTTGTGGTTATAATGAAATTAAGTTATTTTTGGACTAAATCTTACATTTCAGCAATATAAAAATAGCTATGCCATTATTATACTGCATTTAATCCCAAATTTTCCACGATTTTATAAGGTTTTCCCTTGACTATCTCATCCTTAATTCCTATAATCCATCATAATGTTGAATAAACTTAAAAGAGAATGTTAACCCGGAATGAATAACAAAGAAGAATATGACGGACAATAAAGAACTCGAAACTGAAACTATAGGGGGTATCAATGCCTAGAACAGTATGGCCTACAAACATGAGTGAAAATGACAACCCAAGCGAAGAACTTGAATTTGAAAACCCGCTCGAAGAAGAAGTTGAAGACATTGAAGTCCCTCCAGATAAACGCAAAATATATTCAGACCTAGGCGATCCTGAGATAGATTCACTGCATGGCAAATTCAAAAGAGGAAAACTTATCGTACAGCCTGATTTTCAACGGCAATACGTATGGGATACAACAAAAGCAAGCAGATTAATAGAATCTGCTCTGCTCGGCATCCCGATTCCTGTCATTTACATTTCTCAAGAAATGGACAATAAAGAATATATTATTGACGGCCAACAAAGACTAACATCCTTTTTTTCATTCGTGGACGGTAAATTCCCAGATGGCACAGATTTCAAGTTAACAGGCTTAAAGGTATTTCGGGAACTAAATGGCAAGAAATATATCAACTTGTCAGAAGACATTCAAGATATTATCAGGTACTTTAAAGTTAGAACCATTACTTTTAAAAAGGATTCGGATCAAAACTTAAGATTTGAAATCTTCGAGCGCCTTAACACTGGATCTGTAGCTCTTAACGACCAAGAACTGAGAAATTGTATTTATAGAGGGACGTTTAATGCATTGCTTAAGGAGTTATCCCAAGACTCCGACTTCACATATCTCCTCGGTCTGAAAAAACCTGACAAAAGAATGAAAGATATTGAATTAGTGCTGAGATTCTCGGCTTTCTACCATCGAACATATTTGAATTATAAGCCCCCGATGAAGAATTTTCTTAACGCAGAAGCAGAAAAGTACTGCAATATCACAAAGGAAGACGCTCAACAATTAAAAACTGCCTTTAAAAATACTTGCCAGACAATTCGGTCAATGCTCGGGAAAAATGCCTTCAAACGTTTTTATAAAGGGACTGATAAAAATACGTCGGGCTACTGGGAACCAAAGAAATTTAACGCCTCTTTGTATGACATTTTGATGTACACGCTTGCAAAAGAAGACAAAAATGCTGTTTATCAAAACCTTGATTCAATAAGAGAAGCCTTGATTCATCTGATGACAGAAAGTCAGGATTTCATTGATTCTATAGAACTGTCTACCAGTTCTGTTCAGGCAGTTACGAAGCGTTTTGATTTGTGGCGGCTGGCACTTCAAGACATCACCGGAATCGGCAAAAAAGAACCTCGCTGTTTTTCAATGCAGCTAAAAGAGGCACTCTTTAAGAATGACAATACTTGCGCTATATGCAATCAAAAAATTCAAGAGATTGATGACTCGGCAATAGACCACATCAAGCAATATTGGACAGGGGGGCAAACCATACCGGAAAATGCCAGGCTGACTCATCGATACTGCAACTGGGCAAGAGCAAGAAAAGACTGAAGGGTTAACAAAGTCATCCAGCCGACCCGGAATAACCGTTTTTTGTTTTCAGCCCGGCGGCTGTGGCCGGGGCGGCTGATGACGGCATTATAAATCTGAACAAAGAGGATTTCCAGGGACATGATACTTAATTTAGGACATCCCGCCGATCGTTGACACCCGCCCGACAAGCTGGTATATTGTAAACATGACGGATTTATTAACAGAAAGGGAGTGAAAATCCATGACAAGTGCAACTCAAACAATTCTTAAAGAAGCCCTTCGCCTTAACCCGGTGGAGCGGGCTGAACTAATAGACGAGCTTTTTCACAGCTTTGATAAAAGCCATGACGACAGGATTGACGCTCTTTGGGCCGCTGAATCGGAATCGAGAATAGATGCATTCGATGCTGGCCAGCTTGAGGCAGATTCTGCTGAGGCCGTATTCGAGCGGATAAACAAACGATGAGTATCCGTGTTATCTCCTGCGCTGAGCAAGAATTCGCAGAAGCTGTAGACTACTATAACGAGCAGTGTCCCGGCCTTGGCTACGAATTTGCGGCAGAGATTAATAACACATTTGACCGTATTAAATCCTTTCCCGACGCATGGCCCCTTATATCCAGCCGTTCAAGACGATGCATTACCAATAGATTCCCTTACGGAGTTTTGTATCAAGTTAGGCAAGACTTTATCCTTGTTACTGCAATAATGCACTTAAAGCGAGACCCGAAAAAGTGGCAGGAAAGAATAAAGAAAACCACCAGCTAACAAGCCGCTCCACATTGACCCTTTTCTGTCATGTGCCTTGCAAAGGGCCGCAAGGCGCACGCCAGAAGCGCAAGTGAGCTTGTCGTT
>DNJG01000163.1 GCA_003489165.1 Nitrospinota bacterium
GGTGGATGTCCTCGGAACAGCCCCAGGCATATTTGTTACACAGTAGTGAATAACACCATCCACTACAAAAATAGGGTTACTGTGAGATGTTGGTTTTGATGTCTCAATACATCCGCCCTGGTCAATTGATACATCCACAATAACCGAGCCCTCTTTCATATCTGAGAGCATTCCCCGTGTAACAAGAAAGGGTGCCCTTGCACCGGGTATTAAAACCGCACCTATGACTAAATCAGCCTCTTTTATAGATTCCATTATATTATGGCTGTCTGACATCAGTGTCCTTATTCTTCCTCCAAATATATCGTCAAGATAACGGAGTCTGTAAAGACTTGCATCAAGTATGGTTACAGTAGCTCCTGTCCCGATTGCCATCTTTGCTGCATTTGTTCCGACTATGCCGCCGCCAATTATAGTTACTTTACCCGGGGCAACTCCGGGGACGCCTCCGAGGAGTATGCCTCTCCCTCCTTTTTCCCTCTCAAGATATTTTGCTCCCTCCTGTATAGACATCCTCCCTGCAATTTCACTCATTGGAATTAAAAGGGGCAGGGAACCATCATCAAGCTGAACTGTCTCATAAGCTATGGCTATAATCTTTCTTTCAAGGAGAGCCTTTGTCAAATCAGGGGCAGGTGCAAGATGGAGATAGGTATAAAGTATCTGTCCTTCTCTTAGCATGTCATACTCGGAAGGCAGAGGCTCCTTCACCTTCATAATCATGTCAGCCCTGAGGTATACATCTTTTGCAGAGGGGACTATTTCAGCACCCTCAAACTCATATTCTGAATTTGATATGCCACTGCCTAATCCAGCACCGTCTTCTATGATGACCTTATGTCCTGCCAGGACAAGTGACCTTACCCCTGAAGGGACAATGCCTACCCTGTATTCATCTTTTTTTATTTCTTTTGGTATGCCTATTATCATAAGTTATTAAGCCAAGTAATAAATAGGTAAAGGTAAAGACAGAGAAAATCTTTACCTTTATAAGATTGCAGGGGTTTGGGATTACTTTACACGCTCAGGCTCATGACAGGCTACACAGAGTTCATTCAATGATTTTTTGAACGACTCAGCATCAAATACTTTTCTCTCTTTAATATTTTTCTGTGCATCTTCATTGAGTTTCACAAAATCTTTCATGCGGCGGATAAAACCATCCCTGTCTAAAATAATACCTGAAGGTCCCTTTTCGGGGAAGATACCTTCAAGCAAGCCAAGATAAAAATTAATCAATTTGAGATACTCTTCTGTCTCATTAAACTCCTTGTTTTCTGAATAAATCCTTGCAGTTTTAAAGTCTTCAGATATTTTATGCATATATTCCTGAAAGGTGGGTTCTATGCCTTCACCAGGCTCTTTAAAAAGATATTTATTCTTTGTCCCTTCGTGGCATCCGACACACATGCGGAATATTTCATCTGATTGTTTATTTATTTCCTTTAATTCTCTCTTCCGGACTGCATCTCTAAGAGATGACATCTTCTGTTTGAGCTCATTTAATCTTTTATTAATAACTTCCTTATCCAGTTTCATCCCGTCCATATTATAATCGGGTATAAAAGCTGGGACTTCTTTGAGATTTTCTAAGACATGTTTGAGAAATATATCAGAAATATCATATTTCTTTAAAGAGTAGCTGATTCGTGCATGGGTATAATTATCTAAAACATGATGCATTGTATGCTTAAACTTATATGAAGATGTCTCGGCAGATATTAAAGTAATGCCAAATAAAATCAAGACAGATGCAATAAGGGTAATTAAAATATTTTTCATTTTATCCTCCATTAATTTACGAATGAAATTTACCATTGAGAAAAATATTTGTCAATTGAAAATCTCATCTGTTAAAATGGCTTAAGACCTTAAAGGAGGATTGTGAGCAAAAAAAACCTATTAAACTTATATCGCAGGCCTGCCCTTTCTTCATATAAAGAAGATAATCTTGTTAAAATATTTAGAGAGAAGGTAATCCCTGATACTGATACTATTGAGACTGAGTTTTGTTTCAATATAGATGTATCAGAACCGCTTACCGATAAAGAACTTAATACCTTGAGATGGCTTTTGTCAGAGACCTTTGAACCGGAGAATTTTTCTTCTCAGAGTTTTTTAACTCAAAATCCCCCCTCTCCCCCCTTTGAAAAGGGGGGGCGGGAGGGATTTATTATTGAAGTAGGTCCAAGAATGAACTTCACAACTGCGTGGTCAACAAATGTTGTATCAGTTTGTCATGCCTGCGGACTAACTAAGATTAAGAGAATAGAGAGGTCAAGGAGATATTTAATCAGAAGTCAGAAGTCAGAAGTCAGAAGTCAGAATTTATCAGAGTTTTTAAGTCTTGTCCATGACAGGATGACGGAGTGCCAATATCAAGAGCCTCTCAAGACATTTGAAACAGGGATAAAGCCTGAGACTGTATATACCATTCCACTTTTAGAGGAAGGCAAATCAGCCCTCGCAAAGGTTAATCAGAAGATGGGGCTTGGGCTTGATGAGTGGGATATTGATTATTACTACAATCTGTTCGTAAATGAACTTAAGAGAAATCCAACAAATGTAGAATGTTTTGATTTGAGCCAGTCTAACAGCGAACATTCCCGACACTGGTTTTTTAGAGGGAGACTCATACTTGATGGAAAAGAGATTTCAGAAAACCTCATGCAGATTGTCAAAGAACCGTATAAGAGGAATCCTAATAACAGTATCATTGCATTTAAAGATAATTCAAGTGCCATCAGGGGATATAAAATTCAAACCATGCTCCCGGCAAACAGCTTTCAGCCTTCAGCTTTCAGCATTAGAGAAGTTACATATCACATAATCTTTACAGCCGAGACCCATAACTTTCCTTCGGGTGTTGCACCATTTCCGGGGGCAGAGACAGGGACAGGTGGAAGAATCAGGGATGTCCATGCGACTGGAAAGGGGAGTATTGTTGTTGCAGGGACTGCCGCCTACTGTGTGGGAAATCTCCGGATTCCAGATTATCCCCTCCCATGGGAAGATGACTCTTTCATTTATCCGAAAAATCTTGCATCGCCTCTGCAGATAGAGATTGAGGCGAGTAATGGTGCATCAGATTACGGGAATAAGTTTGGTGAGCCTTTAATACAGGGTTTTACGAGGTCATTCGGGTTAAGGCTTCCAGACGGGGAAAGACGTGAATGGATAAAGCCCATCATGTTTACAGGCGGGGTTGGGCAGATAGATGACAGGCATATTAAAAAAGATACCCCTTCAAAAAATATGGTAGTTGTTAAGGTTGGAGGACCGGCATATCGCATAGGGATGGGCGGCGGCTCTGCATCAAGTATGGTTCATGGGGAAAATATAGAGGAATTGGATTTTAACGCAGTCCAGCGCGGTGATGCAGAGATGGAGCAGAAGCTAAACAGGGTCATAAGGGGGTCTGTTGAACTTGGCGATGAAAACCCTATTGCGAGTATCCATGACCAGGGTGCAGGCGGAAACTGTAATGTGGTTAAGGAGATTGTCTATCCAGCAGGTGCAAAAATCAATATAAGAAAGATAATAGTCGGTGATAATACATTGTCAGTCCTTGAAATATGGGGTGCGGAGTATCAGGAGCAGGATGCAGTCCTCATATATTCAGATAGGATTGATATGTTCAGAGAGTTATGTGAAAGAGAAAAACTTCCTTTTTCAATAATAGGGGATATTACAGGTGATGGTTATATTGTCCTCTATGATGAACTTGACGGCTCAACACCTGGAAATCTTAATCTTGAAAAGGTTTTGGGTGATATGCCCCAGAAGACCTTTAACCTTGAACGCATCCCTATAAAAAAAGTTCCTCTATCACTTGTCACTCATCACTCATCACTCATCACTCATTTAGATAGGGTTTTAAGGCTTGTATCAGTAGGTTCAAAGAGATTTCTCACAAGCAAGGTTGACAGGTCTGTAACAGGTTTAATAGCAAGACAGCAGTGTGCGGGACCATTACAACTTACTGTCTCAGATGTGGCAGTCATAGCACAGAGCCATTTTGGATTGACAGGTGCAGCTATTTCAATTGGAGAACAGCCTATCAAGGGACTTATCAACCCTTCTGCAATGGCGAGGATGAGTGTCGGCGAGGCATTAACAAATATTGTCTGGGCAAGGATAAGTGCACTCCCTGATATAAGATGTTCTGGAAACTGGATGTGGGCAGCGAAAGCTCCCCGGAGAGGGTGCAAGGCTTTATGATGCGGCAGTCGCAATGAGGGATATGATGCTTGAGCTTGGTATTGCTGTGGATGGAGGTAAAGATAGTCTTTCAATGGCGGCACAGGTGAGGCACCCCTCAGGCAAGACAGAGACTGTAAAATCTCCCGGAACTCTTGTTATCTCCGCCTACGCCCCATGCCCTGATATTACAAAGGTTGTTACTCCTGATTTAAAGATGCCGGGAAGGAGTAAATTAATCTATATAGACTTAGGAAATGGGAAAAATCGCCTTGGTGGGTCAGCACTTGCACAATGCTATAAACAGATAGGTGATGAATCCCCGGATGTAGATGACCCTGCAATCTACTTAAAAGATACTTTTAATGTAATTCAGTATTTTATTGATAAAGGGTTGATATCTATCAGGACACGACAGGAGTGATGGCGGACTTATTACAACATTGCTTGAAATGGCATTTTCAGGAAATTGTGGAATAGAGATAAACATAAATCAGAAGTCAGAAGTCAGAAGTCAGAAGCCAGAAGAAGAAATAATAGGAACATTATTTTCTGAGGAGCTTGGGTTAGTGATTGAGTATCTCCCTGAAAGTGAAATGGAGATAGTATCAGAACTTAAAAAATACAATATTCCCTCTCAAATCATTGGCAAGACTTTACAGGAAAAACAAATCAAGATAAATCTCCGCACTCCATACTCCGCACTCCTCACTTTATTAGATGAAGACATGAGAGTCTTAAGGGGAATCTGGGAGGAGACGAGTCATCAACTAAATATGCTCCAGACAAATCCTGAATGTGTCCTTGAAGAAAAAGAGGCTATCTATGATAGACGAGAACCATCATATAAAATTACATTCACACCTGAACAGACTCCTGAAGTTATTATAAAGAAAAAGGTTAAACCTCCTGTAGCAATTATCCGTGAGGAGGGGAGTAATGGAGACAGGGAGATGACTTCGGCGTTTTACATGGCAGGGTTTGAGACATGGGATGTAACAATGACAGACTTAATGAATGACAGGATAACCCTCGCACAGTTTAAAGGCATAGCGTTTGTAGGAGGCTTTAGTTATGCAGATGTCCTTGACTCAGCCAAAGGATGGGCAGGCGTTATAAGATTCAATAAAAAACTCTATGAGCAATTCCAAAAATTTTATAACAGGACTGATACATTCAGTCTTGGTATATGTAATGGCTGTCAATTAATGGCTTTGCTCGGCTGGGTTCCTTGGCAGGGGATAGCAGGTAAATTTCAGCCTCGGTTTATTCATAATAAATCAGGAAGACTGGAATCTCGGTTTGCCACAGTGAAGATTCTTGAGAGCCCTTCTGTTATGTTAAAAGGTATGGAAGGCTCTATTTTGGGAGTATGGGTAAATCATGGAGAGGGCTTTGCCCATTTCCCTGATGAAAAAACGCAAAAAGAAGTAATTGATAAAAAACTTGCACCTGTCAGATACACAGATGACAGCGGTGAGATTACGGAAAAATACCCCTTCAATCCAAATGGCTCACCCCTTGGTATTGCATCACTATGCACACCCGATGGCAGGCACATTGCCATGATGTCCCACCCTGAAAGGACATTCCTCAAATGGCAGTGGGCATGGATGCCAGAGAATTTAAAGAAGAACCTTAAAGCATCCCCCTGGCTCAAGATGTTCCAGAATGCAAGGGAGTGGTGCGAGGGGAAATAATCCCCCGCCAGTTTTTAGAAGATAACGACGTAGTGGTCATCTGCGAGCTACGGATGAGGGAGGCAGATGCATCGCTTTATTAGCTCGCGTTATGTGATATTTCGCTCCTTGAAGAAAGAACTGTATCTCATGTCTATTGTCAGAATATGGTTCGTCCACCAGTCATTTAGATAGAGAAGGATTTCCTCAGGTACTGAAGTCTTATATCGCATCGTATCCAGACAGAAAGCAGCCGTTTTCTTGCAAAAGACCGCGTGCTCCTCCTTATGACTCAAGAGCTCAGGGTATGCGTGCTGTGCGAGGAGTTGCTCCTCCGTCTCGAAGTGTTCCTCCGCGTACTTAGTCATTCTCGTCAGGGTCTCCGAGATTGGCTCGGAACGAATGTCTGGCTCGACGTTCTCTATAAGCAGATTGATCATGTCAATGATGCGACTGTGCTGCTCATCGAGTTTCGCAACGCCGACACTAAACGACTGACCCCAATGTATCTTCTCCACGTTCTATCTCCTTTTCACAGGTCTAACTTTTACCATTCCTTAATTAAAAAACAACAATATTACATGAGATCCTTGCGTGTATTGCATTCTTGGTATTTATGGCAGATTTTAAACCTTAAAAAGATAGACTGTCAATAGAAATTACTTCCCTTTTTCTTTTGTTTTTATGCAAACTATCATCTGTAAAGGCACGTCAGACTGTAAACAGGATTACCAAAAAAACTGGCATAATTATTCTTTTCATAAACACCTCCAATACTTATTTGCTGATATTCTTGACTTAAATATCGGCATTTTATAAATTAGGTATTAGTGAAAAAGAGAAAATCTATAATTGTATAAATAATATGATTAAAGCCATCATTTCAGATTTGGGCAGGGTTATTTTAGACTTTGACCATAAAATAAGCATATCTAAACTGGTTAATTTAATAAACATTCCAGCAGAGGAATTAAATGTTTTTATCTATCAATCAAAGATAGATATAGCCTTTGACAATGGAGAGATTTCTGCAGAGGAATTTTATAGGTATCTGGACGGTCGTTTTAATTTCGACATTTCCTTTAATGAGTTCAAAGAAATATTTACTGATATATTTACATTAAAAAAAGATGTGGCTGATTTACTGACTGAATTAAAGAAAAAATATATACTATGCCTCCTTTCAAATACAAATGCCTTTCATTATGAGTTCTGTGGGAGAAAATTTAATATACTGAAAATATTTGACTATCATGTATTATCTTATAAAATCCACGTAATGAAACCCCATCCGAAAATATATAGGGAGGCTGTAAAATTATGTGGTGTAAAACCGGAAGAATGTGTATATATTGATGATATAGAGGAATTCGCCAACGCCGCATCTCACCTGAAAATAAACTTAATCCATTATAAGGGGACAGATACCCTTAAAAAGGAATTGAAAAAACTGAATGTAATTTAACCTAATTATGAAGAAGATTAATCGTTTTTTTGTAGGCAGAGATTCTATTACAGATAGCCATGTAAAAATAACAGGGGATGATGCAGAGCAGATCAGAAAAGTTTTGCGAATGAAGGAAGGAGAGGAGATATTTGTCTTAGATGGGCATGGTTGGGAATATAAAGTTCAGTTGACTGAGATTAAGAAAAGGAGTGTAATGGGGGAAATAAAATCTAAGGATTTTAAAACAGAAGACTCAAGAATTAAAATCATACTCGGTCAGGGGATACCAAAGGGAGAGAAAATGGATTTTATTGTCCAGAAGGCAACAGAGCTTGGTGTAACTGAGATTGTCCCTCTAAAAATGGAAAGATGTGTGGTTAGAATAAAAGATGAGGGAATAGACAAAGTTAAAAGATGGCAGAGGATTGCAAAAGAATCGTCTGAGCAGTCATTGAGAAGATTCATACCTTCAATCAATACAATATATGATTTAAAGCATTTTTGTGATAAATATAAAGATACAGATTTAAAGATAGTTTTCTATGAGGAGGAGAAAAAAAAGGGATTAAAAAAATTCCTGAATGAAAAAGGAGAGGTTAAATCAATATCAATCATTGTAGGACCTGAAGGTGGATTGAGTGAGAAGGAGATTGAAATAGCCAATTCTTATGGGTTCATTTCAGCAGGTCTTGGTCAGAGGATTTTAAGGACAGATACAGTGGCATTAAGTGCATTAAGCATAATACAATTTTTATATGGAGATTTAGGTTAATTTTAGGAGGTATTTGTGAGTAAGATTCAGAGGGCATTGGTAAGTGTTTCAAAGAAGGACGGGCTTTTAGATTTTGCAAAAGGGTTAAATGAGATGGGGGTGGAGATACTCTCAACAGGAGGAACAGCAAAAATATTAAAGGATAATAATATTCCGGTTATTCAGGTTTCTGACTATACAAAATTCCCTGAGATTATGGATGGGAGGGTTAAGACACTTCATCCATTGATTCACGGGGGGCTTCTTGGAAAGAGGGATGATAAAAAGCATGTTGAGGAGATGAAGAAACATGGAATAAAGCCTATAGATATGGTTGTTGTAAATCTCTATCCCTTTGAGGAGACCATATCAAAAAATGGAGTAACCCTTGATGAGGCAATAGAGAATATTGATATTGGTGGTCCTTCAATGCTTCGCTCATCTGCAAAGAATTTTCAGGATGTGGCAGTTGTAGTTGACTCTGATGATTATGAGGATATATTGGCTGAGATGAAAGAAAACGACGGTGACCTTAGTTACGATACAAAGATGAAACTTTCTGTAAAGGCATTTAAACATACTGCCCGATACGACAGCCTCATCTCAAAATATCTTGAGAGTAAGGTTGAAGGGGAGGGCTTCCCTTCAATTTTAAATCTACAATATGAAAAGATTACTGACTTGAGGTATGGAGAGAATCCACATCAGAAGGCTTCATTCTATGAAAATATCGGGCTTAATAAGGGGACTCTTTCAAAGGCAAAACAGCTTCACGGAAAAGAGCTTTCATATAACAATATACTTGACCTTAATGCAGCATTGGAATTGGTGAGAGAATTTGATGAGACTGCAGCAGTAATTATAAAACATACGAATCCATGTGGTGTTGCTACTGGTAATAGCCTTGTACAAGCCTATAGAAAAGCGAGGGAGACAGACCCTCTATCAGCATTTGGCGGAATAATCGCATTTAACAAGAATGTTGATGAGGATACTGCAAAGGAGATTGCCTCAACTTTTATTGAGGCTGTGATCGTCCCTGATTATGACGATTCTGCTCTTGCCATATTAAAAGAGAAGAAAAATATAAGGCTCCTTAAGTTGCCTGATTTTAATAAAAAGGCTGAAAAGGAATATGATTTAAGAACTGTCAGCGGCGGGATTTTATTGCAGGATAAGGATTCCGTTACACTAAATGAAGATAATCTCAAGATTGTAACAAACAGACAGCCGACAGAAAAGGAATGGACTGCGATGAGGTTTGCATGGAAGGTGGCAAAGCATGTAAAGTCCAATGCAATTATTTATGCTGCTGATAATGAAACTGTAGGTATAGGTGCAGGGCAGATGAGCCGTGTAGATTCATCAAAACTTGCAGCAATGAAGGCAAATAAACCTATAGAGGGGACAGCAATGGCATCAGATGCCTTTTTCCCTTTTAGAGATAGTGTAGATGAGGCTGCAAAGGTCGGTGTAACGGCGATTATCCAGCCCGGCGGCTCAGTAAAGGATGAGGAAGTCATTGCCGCAGCCAATGAGCATAATATTGCAATGGTATTTACAGGGATACGGCATTTCAGACATTGATCTACTTCTTAAATACTGTGAACATCTTGTCAAGGAAGCCCTTGTCCTTTTGCTCTGCTTTTACCACTGTCTCCAGTTCCCCTGAATCAAGCCAAATTCCTTCACACCCTGAGCATTTGTCCACCTTAATACCTTTATAATCTATCTCTATGAGATTCATACCGCACTTTGGACAGTGCATATGGTGAAGTTCCTTTAATTTTTTCCTTTCCTCCTCCACCATCTTCTTTCTTTTTTCTTCCTCTGTCTTTTTTCTTCTTTCAAACTCCTGTCGTGCAAAAAACTCTTCTTCCCTATCACTTGGTTTATCTATCATACAGTCCTCCATTGAATATGAATGCATGAACTAACAAAAACTTAATCGAAGTATCATTTATTTACTTTCATGTCAACATCCATTTTTTTTCCATCTTCTAACTCCACAATTGCCATTTCCTGAAGCAAGTTAATCTTAACCACTCTGCCTTTTCCATCAGGGGTATCCAAAATAGCCCCAAGTTTCGGACAGGTTCTCTTGAGGTTTTTATATGTTTCATGCTCATACACAAGACAACACATAAGCCTTCCGCAAACACCCGATATCTTTACAGGGTTCAGTGCAAGGTTCTGGTCTTTTGCCATCTTGATTGATACAGGTTCAAATTCCTTTAAAAAACTCGCACAACACAAGTTTCTGCCGCATGGACCACAGCCTCCTATCATCTTTGCCTCATCCCGTAAGCCTATCTGCCTCATTTCAATCTTTATTTTAAAGTGATACGCCAAATCCTTTACCAACTCCCTGAAATCTACCCTCTCCTCAGATGTGTAATAGAAAACCGCCTTTTGTGCATCAAAGCTGAAATCTACATTTACAAGTTTCATCTGCATTTCCTTCTCACGAATCTTGCTCTGACAGAGGTCAAATGCCTCTCTTCCCAACACCTCGTTCTTCTCCACCTGATTAATATCTTCCTGTGTAGCCTTCCTCACAACATTCTTAAGCGGCCTCTTGACCAAACCTTGTAAAATCTTCCTGCGGGCAATTGATACAATGCCTAACTCAATGCCTTTATCAGTTTCTATTATGCAGCTATCCCCCACCCTTATTGAGAAGTCATTAGCTTTAAAGTCATAGATCTTACCGCTGCTTTTAAACCTCACGCCTATAACAAAAATTGATGAATCATTTGTATTATTTAAATCTGTCATCTGTAACCTCCAGCTATGTTCAGCATCATTACCTCTATCGCCAGTTGGTGGTTTGCATTTCTATCCAATAGAGATTTTGTCTGCTGAACAGAGTCAACCATATTCAAAATATTGTGTATATGCAACCCATCTGAAAACCCCCTGATTTTATCACTTACATCTTTATTTATAACATTTTCATCTGTTCCAATTCCCTTAATTGCCACTGCATCCCTCAATAGATCAGCCACCAAATCTAAAAACTGAGGGAGCTTATCTTTATCACTTGAAAGCCTTTTGGATTCTGTGAATACATACTCCAAATCTCCTTTAATAGAAGACCCGAGCAATTTCAGTGCATCCTCCCTGAACTTGCAGAACGACTCATAATCCATAGAAAGTGCACTCCCCAATCTCCCTTTAGACAGGCTTGACAAGGTTGAGGCATCATTTTCACTGAATTTGTAATTTTTAATCAGTATCTCTTTTATGTGCTCATCAGAAAGAGGATTGAACTTGATTACCTGGCACCGGGAGACAACAGTCGGAAGAAGTGAATGCGTATTTGATGTTATGAGAATTATAACGGTTTCTCCGAGAGGCTCCTCCAATGTCTTGAGAAATGAATTTAATGCCTCACGTGTCATATCCTCTGCATTATCTATTATAGCCAGCTTCTTTTTCCCCTCATACGATTTTAAAGACAGCCTCCTCTGAAGCTCTCTTATGGCTCCTATTTTAATTGATTTACTCTCTTTATCCTTATCCTCATCTCCAAAATCCCTTTTAATATCGCTTATTGTATTTATTTTAGTATTTTCATCCCCTTTTCTAATGATAATTAAATCAGGGTGATTCAAACTGTTAATTTTTTTACATGATAGACACTCCTCACAACAATCTTCTTTTCCATTAATGCAGTTAAGTGCCTTTGCAAAGGTCAGAGCAGTAAGTTTCTTACCCACCTCTTCAGGTCCTGCAAAAATATAGGCATGGGAAATATTCCCCTTGATTAGACTGTTTATCAGTATCTTTTTTGCCCTCTCTTGTCCGAGAATATTGTTAAAACTCATAGTTCATAGCTCATGGTTCATAATCTTTGCTATGAGCTATCAGCTATCAGCTTTAAGTAAATGGCCTTCAACAAGTTTAACTATCTCTTTGTGCACTTCTTCTATCCCTCTGTTTGCATCTGTCAGTTTTACCCTTTCAGATTCTTCTGAGGCAATTTTCAAAAAGCCTTCTCTCACCTTCTGATGAAATTCCAATGCCTCTTCTTCAAATCTGCCCTCCGCTGCCTTCTGCCGTCTTCTTTTAATATTTCGCCCTTTTGCCCTTCCTAAACCTGTCTTCACATCCAAATCCAGCAGAATAGTAAGGGCAGGTTTTATTCCATTTGAGGCTATTCTGTTTAATTCTTTTATTATCCCCTTATCAATTCCCCTTCCGTATCTCTGATAGGCAATGGTTGAATCTGTAAAACGGTCGCAAAGGATAATATCTTTATCACTACTTTTTTCTCTTAGCTCTTTTATTAATTGAGCCCTGCATGCCTCGTATAAAAACAGCTCTGTAATTTCACTCATCCCTTTATTATCAGGGTTAAGGAGTACCATCCTTATCTGGTCTCCAATCAGTGTCCCGCCAGGCTCTCTTGTCTCATGTATAGTATAACCTTTTTTGCGAAGGTAATCTCCAAGTAATTTTATCTGAGTTGTCTTCCCACACCCCTCTATTCCTTCAAATGTAATTAATTTTTTCATTTTTAACCTAAACTCACAGCTCTTAACTCCTAACTGAAGGCACATGATCTCTCGCCTCTTGAACCCTTATTGCTTATGGTCAATATCTCTGTCTTCAACATATTATTAAATTATCACGGTTTATAAGGATTCGGCAAGGGCATTTTAAAACGAGGGAAGTGGTTAATTTATTTTGTCTGTAGAGTATATTTTGAAAGTTAATTCACCAATATTCCCATTTTTGCCTCAAAGAGGTTTAAGAGAGTTAATAAAAACTTTTCCCATTGCTATTTTCCCTTTCAGCCTGCCCACTCCTTATATATTCCGGCACTCTCATGACACTTTATACATCCCTTCTTAGCCTGCTCCTCTGTAACTACCCATGAATGGAGTTTGTGGCACTCTCCACAATTAATATTCATAACCTTCATATGGAGTTCATGTTTTCCTGTATTAACAATATCACCATGACAGTTTATGCACTCACTCCAGTCAGGTCTTGCCTTCTCATGCGGTATATGGCAGGCATAGCAGTCAAATTGATGTTTAGAATCGGCAGGTATATTAATCTTAATGGCAGCCTTAATTTTCTCTGGAGACGGCGTAAAGTGTTTTACATCTAATCTCTCTTCTCTAATCAGTTGAACTCTTATCTCATCGCTCCCGTGACAGAAGAGGCACTTCTCCCTTTCAGGTCTCAAATCTTTAGTGCGGTCACTGTGGCAATTTAGGCAGGCAAGCTCCACCATCCCTGCTCCATGCACCTCTTTTCCCTCATGGCACATAACACAGAACCTCTCCTCTGGAAGAAACTCGTGTGTTTTATATCCATGACACTTAGAGCATTCTATCTTCTTTTCAAAACCGTGTTTTTCGTGGAATTGTGATGCCCTGATTGATACTGCTTGAGGATATTTTTCATCCCTCTCAAGGTGGCATTGAATACAGAATTTTCCTGCAACAATTATTTTGCCATGCCTTGGAGGAACTGACTCTGGTCTCTGAACTATAAAACTGTAAAAAAGATGGGCACCCTCTTGCGGGGATATGTGATGGCAATCATGGCAATTTACCCCTACATGGACACTCTTCTCCCATGAAGCAAAGGCAGTCTCCATTATGTGGCAGGATTTGCAAAATATAGGGTCATTTTCTAAATAGTCATAAACCCTGTAAGAGACAATACCGCCGCCTATCAAGAGGAGCAATGCAAGAATCAAAACAAGAACTCTGCTTTTCATTATGGCTAAAAGATACAAGATTTATTATACAGAATCAAGGCAAAAGCTATTCTTAATAAATATATTTGAAAATATTTGTATTATTGTATTTCGTTATCGTTTTATGATATTATCCCTGCCAGCACAACAGACTTTGAAATTATAAAATATGATTAGAGGTTTCTTTTTGGGTTTTATAAAGATACATATTTTGAATCATGCCTCAAAAGAGCCAGTGTATGGCTTGTGGCTTATTGAAGAGCTTGGACATCATGGATATAAGCTCAGTCCCGGGACACTATATCCGATTCTTCACAAACTCGAAGAAGAAAGATTATTGAAGTCATATTCCGAAAATATAGGCGGAAAAATAAGAAAATACTACAAAACAACTTCAAAAGGAATGAAAACATTATCAAAAGTTAAGGAAAAGATAAATGAGCTTGTAGAAGAGGTTATGGAATGACAGAAATAAATATTATAATCCCAGCTGTTACAGCGTTTCTTGCAGCAGCCTTAACCCTTATGACAGGGTTCGGCCTCGGGACAATTCTCACGCCGGTATTCCTTTTATTCTATGATGTTAAAATTGCCATTTTAATTGTTGCTGTTGTCCATCTTTTGAATAATCTTTTGAAATTTTCTCTCTTCAGCAGGCATATCAACACGGAAATTCTCAAGCGGTTCGGCATATTAATTATAACCGGAGCTTTTATCGGTGCCTTCTTACAAGGGTGGATGAATTCCGGCGCAGTAAAGGTCTTATTGGGTATATCCCTAATATTCCTTGGTTTAAAAGAGGCATCAGGTCTTGGCGAAAAGGCGAGGCTTCCAAAACAAATTGACTTTATCGGTGGTTTTTTATCGGGACTATTAGGGGGGCTTGTAGGCAATCAGGGGGCGATCCGAAGTGCATATCTACTTAATTACAATATCCCGAAGGAGACTTTTATAGCCACAGCTACTATCATCGCATCTATAGTGGATGTTACAAGGATACCGCTCTATATAGTTAACGGCAGGGAGATTATGGCGAACAATATGGCTCTATTATTTATAACAACCATATCAGCCTTTGCAGGGACATTTATTGGGAAAAAATTATTTGAGAAGATTTCATCAAATGTGTTCAGGCTGTATATAGCAATTGGAATAATTATTATCGGGGCGCTTTTAACTCTCAGGGTAATATAAACCAAAAGGGGTATTGACAGATTTATTTTGGGATATATATTAAAGACACAAGGTGATAATCTTGCAGTTTAAATATTGAAGAAATGGAGGTGTTATGGAATATATGAAAAAAATGAAACCCATTTTCATGGGCAGCATTATGGCAGTTTTCCTCATCTCAATATTAACCACAGACAGCGATGCAATAACCGCATGGGGGAGGAAGTATGGTGTTGACTGCAGTGTATGCCATATATCAGGATATAAATTAACGAGGGCAGGACAGACCTTTCTGCGTCTCGGGCATAAAATGCCTGGTACCAGTGATAAGGAGGAGAATCTCTCAGATTATTTCTCCATCACTGCCAAGATAAGGGGATGGAATGAGACACAGAAGGTTGAGACGACAAGCACCGCAGAGACTACCAAATCATCATTTGAAGCCCATGCACTGAGTATATATTCAGGGGGTCCCCTTGACAGCGGCTTTTCATATTTTGCAGAGATGTATCTTCATGAAAATGAGAGAAAGACACCTGCCATAAGCACAGAATTAACAGATTCTGATATGGGCGACTGGGGAAGGTCAAAACTGGCTGAGATGTATCTCCAATACAATACATCTGACGAGGAATCATTTTTCACAACGAGGGGCGGTAGGGTCGTTCCGTCACTCATCCACTTTCATAATGTTGGGGGGAGGGTTGCATCTTCAAGACCCGATGCAATCACAACCTCTTTTGGCGATAATCCCTACAGACCTTATTCACGACAATACGGCGTAACTGCCGGTTACTCTTACACCGACCTCTTTGTTGAGGGTGGCATAGTCAATGGCACAGGGAAATATGAAAATACTGTTGAACTCGGCAGTGATACTGAAAAGGATGCATGGCTGACCGCAGATTATGCCCTCGGCGACATGGGGAGCATGCTCGGACTGTATTACTATAAGGGGAAATTCCCCCTCCATCTCCTCAAGACACCTAAGGGCAATTCTTATGACGACTTCTCATCAGTCGGTCTCATTGGAAATTATACTATACCAATGGGCGCCATTGTTGCATCGTATTACACACAGAGCGGCAAGTATCAAAAGGTAAGTGCTACAACAGACACCTCCTATGATGCATCAACAATATTTGCTGAACTTCAGGGCTATATCAGGAGCGACTTACTTGCACCTTACCTGAGATATGAGATTGTAAACTATGACCCTGACAGGGATACAGGGAATGACAAACAGACAACCAATGTCGTTACAGTTGGTATCCATTTGAAGCCATTCCAACACGGGAGGTTTGTGTTTGAATATACCAACAGGTATAAAGAGGCTGAAGGGACAACAAAGACTAAGACTACTGACAACAACTATACCCTTGAGGTGCAGTATATGTTCTGATTATCATTCCCAAAATTCCCCTCCTTATGCGGGAGGGGAATGTGGGAGAAAGATGAGGTGGGTTATGAAATGGATAATTAACTTCATATTATTAATGATATTCTTTTTAACAGCAGCATCTGTAAATGCACAGCAATCGGGTGAGGTCTCGGATGCAGCGAAAAAGGAATACGCAAAGTCATGTGCCTCCTGCCATGGTAAGGATGGTAAAGGGAATTCAGGGATGACGAAGATGTTAAAGGTGGATATATCTGCCCTGAACCTTACTGATGATGCCACTTCAAACAAGTCAGACGATGAGCTGATAAAGACTACACAAGACGGGCATAATAAAATGCCTGCCTATAAAGGAAAAATATCGGATAAAATAATCGCAGAAATAGCTGCTTATATAAAGACATTGAAATGAAAAAGGATGTTATTACTCATATCTCTCTGACTAAATTGAAAATTTTCCCTTCCCTAAATCAACCCTAACAATGCATTCTGCCTAAGATTTACATTAATATTTCAAAGGGTTAAACAAAAGCATATACTCACTTTTTGATTGATAACATATTTTTATACCTATTTGTTTTATTTGTGTTTATCTGCATTCATATGTAGTTGCTTTTATATATAATTGCTTTTATAATTTCTTATATTATAGAAAAGATAATGGATGAGTTAAAAGAATTAACAGATAATAAAGCAAAAGAAGAAAAGTCACTCCTTTACGACCCCTTGACAAGCTACATAGCAAGGATAAAGAAGTATCCATTCCTTACGGAGGAAGAGGAATATGAACTTGCAGTAAAATACAGGACAGATGGGGACAGAGAGGCTGCATACAGGCTGGTTACCTCTCATCTAATACTTGTTGTAAAACTTGCGATGAAGTTCGGCAGGATGTACAGTAACATCTTTGAATTGATACAAGAGGGGAATATAGGGTTACTTGAGGCTGTTAAGAGATTTGACCCATTCAAAGGTACAAGATTATCCACTTATGCTACATGGTGGATAAGGGCGTTTATACTGAAATATATTGTTGATAATTTAAAGATAGTAAAGGTAGGTACAACCAATGTCCGCCGAAAGTTACTCTTTAAACTTAAAAGCGAGATAGAGAGATTGGAGAGGGAGGGTTATAATCCCAACACAAAGTTGCTTGCAGAACATTTTGGTACGACAGAAGAAGATATAATAGATATTGGTAAAGCTATCTCTTCGCAGGATATTTCTCTGGATGCACCAATTAATGAAAACTCAAGGGAAAAAATCGGCGATACTATTGAGTCAAAAGTGCAATCTCATGAAGAAAAGGTTGAAGAAAGTGAGTTCAGAGATTTGTTCTATAAGAAGATGTTAGAATTTGAGGATGGTTTAAATGAATATGAAAAGGAGATATTGAGAAACAGAATTCTTTCTGAAGAACCTGTCACTTTGCAGGAAATAGGAGATAAATTCAAAGTTACACGCGAAGCAGTAAGGCAGGCTGAACAACGGTTGCATGAAAAACTAAAAAAGTATTTTAAAAAAGAAATGCCACACTAAAATAATAATGGCTTTGGCAATATAATATGCGAAAACCAGTTGCAGCGATTGTTGGAAGACCGAATGTGGGGAAGTCAACCATGTTCAACCGAATCGTTAGAAAGAGGATAGCTATTGTTGACGATACTCCGGGTGTTACGAGAGATAGGAACTATTATGATGTCACATTGGGAGATAAAACTTTCTCTCTTATAGATACAGGAGGATTTGAGCCTGTAAAAAAAGATGGACTTATGAGCCAGATCAGGGAGCAGGCACAACTGGCAATTGAGGAGGCAGATGTAATTATATTTTTAACAGATGGTGCTGAAGGCTTAACCCAATCTGATAAAGAGATGGCGGATTTTTTAAGAAAGTCGTCAAAGAATATAATACTTGCAGTGAATAAGATAGATGATAAAAAGCATGAGGAGAGAATACTGGAGTTTCATGAGTTGGGGTTTAAGGATATTATTCCTGTTTCAGCAGAGCATAACATTGGAATAGGAAATTTATTGGATACAATATCTAATTATCTTCCGCAATTTGAGGCAGAAGAAATGCCTGCTGATATTATCAGAGTTGCTGTTATTGGAAGGCCAAATGTAGGAAAGTCTTCTCTCATAAATAAACTTCTTGGCAGAAAAAGGCTTCTTGTTAGTGAAATACCCGGCACTACAAGGGACTCCATTGATACTGCTCTGGAGGCGGATGGCAAGAAATATCTCTTTATTGATACGGCAGGGATAAGAAAAAAACACAGGGTAAGCCAGAAACTTGAAAAATACAGTGTAATAATGGCACTAAAAAGCATTGAAAGATGTGATATCGCAGTCATATTACTTGATGCAAATGACGGCATTACAGAGCAGGATGCAAAAATCGCAAGCTACGCTAATGAGGCAGGGAGGGGATGTATCATTGCGATTAATAAATGGGACAGCATAAACAAGGATAATACAACAACAGGCTTATATGTAAATTTTATAAGGGAGAGATTCAAATTTTTATCATATGCCCCGATTATTTTTATATCAGCAAAGACAGGGCAGAAGATAAAAAATATTTTACCTGCGATAGAAAATGTATTTTCAGAGTATTCAAAAAAATTGCCGACCCCAAAACTAAATAAAATATTTCAGGATATAGTGAAGGATAGACCACCTCCATCCTTTAAAGGCAAATTTATGAAGTTCTATTATATTACTCAGGTAACTGCAAAGCCCCCTTCATTCAAGATTATTGTAAACCATCCTGAAGGTGTGGGTGTTTCATATGAGAGATATATTCACCATAAATTAAGGGAAAATTTTGGATTTGAAGGGACACCATTAAGATTATTTTTCAGGGAGAGGGAGGGGAGGTAAAAAGGAATGAGGAGTTTTTGAGTTTCAGTATTGAAATATCATTTTCTATAATATATATTATGGGGGGGAAATAAACCATAGAAAAGCATAAAAAGGTTTTTCTCTGTGAACTCTGTGTCCTCTGCGGCTAATTTTTTAGACAGGAGGGGATATGAAGGAATATAAAATTGAGAACATAAGAAACATCGGCATTGTCGCACATGGCGGTGCAGGCAAGACATCCCTTTCAGAGGCAATCCTCTTTAATTCAAAGACAATTGATAATCTTGGGAAGGTATCGGATGGTTCCACTGTGATGGACTATGAGCCTGATGAAATTGAAAGGCAGATAACATTGAGTTCATCCATAGCCTTCTGTGAGTGGAAGAGCCATAAAATAAATATAATTGATACACCCGGCTATCAGAACTTTATTGCCGATACACAGGGGTGCATGAGGGTGATGGATGGGGTTGTTGTAATTGTGAGTGCAATATCGGGTGTGAAGCTTGAGACAGAAAAGGTATGGGGCTGGGCTGATGAGTTTGGTATCCCACGGATTGTATTTGTGAATAAGATGGACCAGGAGAGGGCAAGCTATGTAAGGGCATTTGATGATATTAAAAAAGTATTCAAACATAGGCCTGTAAAGTTAAATCTGCCTATCGGTGAAGAGGCGTCTTTTATTGGAGTTATTGACCTCTTGAGCATGAAGGCGCTTAAATTCTCTGCCAATGCTAACGGCGAATATAGAATAGAGAATATACCTGAGGATTTAAAAAAGAAATCGGAAGAGCACAGAGTAGAGTTAATAGAGGCAGTGGCAGAGAGTGACGATAAGCTAATTGAAAAATATCTCAATGAGGGGAGTCTTTCTGATGAGGAAATCAAAAAGGGCTTGAGAAAGGCTGTTCTGAACGGGATTATAATTCCAGTTATCTGCGGCTCGGCAGTTAAAAATATTTCAGTTCAGCCTCTTATGGATGCAATAACTGAATTTCTCCCTTCTCCAAAGGATATCCCGCAGATTAAAGGAAAAAGACAAGGGAAAGATGAGGAGATTATGAGAGAGGCATCTGAAAGTGCCCCCCTTTCTGCACTTGCATTTAAGACAATTGTTGACCCCTATGCAGGTAAACTGACCTTATTCAGGGTCTATTCAGGCACACTCAATTCTGACTCAGTAGTATTAAATCCAAACAGGGAAGTAAAGGAGAAGGTAGGGCATATATTCCTGATAATGGGGAAAAAGCAGACAGCAGTGGCAAAGGCATCAGCCGGTGATATAGCAGGTGTGGCAAAGCTGAAAAGTACTTTTACGGGTGATACACTGTGCAGTGAGAAAGANNGCGGATGATGAAAAGGTTAGTATTGCATTAAGCCGTTTATCAGAAGAAGACCCAACATTAAAGATAAGCAGAGACCCTCAAACAAAGGAATTATTAATAACAGGAATGGGGCAGGTGCATCTTGAAGTGGTTATCGGAAGGCTAAAGAGAAAGTTTGGAGTTGATGTTGTGATGAAAACCCCAAGAGTTCCATATAAAGAGACAATTAAGGGAATTGCAAAAGTGCAGGGCAAATATAAAAGGCAGTCTGGTGGCAGGGGGCAGTATGGCGACTGCTGGCTTGAAATGGAGCCTCTCACAAGAGGAAATGGATTTGTCTTTGTTGATAAGATAGTAGGTGGTACTATTCCAAAAAATTATATACCCGCTATTGAAAAGGGAATAGTTGAGGCGATGGAGGAGGGTATAGTCGCAGGCTATCCTGTTACAGATGTGAAAGTAACCTTATATGACGGCTCGTATCATGATGTAGATTCATCAGAGATGGCATTTAAGATTGCAGGCTCTATGGCATTTAAAAAGGGGATGCAGGAGGGCAAGCCAATACTCCTTGAGCCTATAATGAATATGGAGATAATTGTTTCTGATGAAAATATGGGGGATGTGATTGGCGACCTCAATTCAAGGAGGGGTAAGGTAACAGGTGTTGTCCCCCAGAGCAGAAGCCAGGCTATAAAGGCTCATGTTCCTATGGCAGAGGTCTTGAAATATGCAATGGATTTACGCTCTATGACAGGGGGAAGAGGGGTATTCACAATGGAGTTCTTCCATTACGAAGAGGTGCCGGGTCATCTGTCAGAAAAAATCATTAATGAAGCAAAGGCGAGAAAGGAAGAGACAAAGCATCATCATTGAACAATGAAACAGTTTAATCTCCTTAAAGAGGTTCACGGTATAAGGGCAAGGCTGATGGGGTTGAATTATCAGCCCGAAAGAAAATTTAACAAAAATAATATCTATGTGGTTTTTCTAATTGCAGTAGCAGGATTTATTTTATACGAGATGTATCCTATGCTGGAGTTTGGTCCTCCTCCATCTCCCCCTATTCCTGTTATAGATAAGGTTAAAAATAATGAAGCCGCTTTTATGCCTCCGACAGGGGAGACGACTACACCACATTCAGAAGAGGTTAAGGATAATCATAAAAATCATCCTCCCTCAGTTGATAATGAGGATATGATAAAAAGTAAGGAGGAAGTAATAAAAAGCGGAGCTATTATCAATACTCCTGCCATTCCTTCTCCAAAAGTTGAAGAAGACTCATATCTCATCACTCCTCCGACAGCAAAAAAAGAAAAAAAAGAAGCTCGTCATGGAGTATATATTATAAGGGTGGCAACATGTGTATTTAAAGAGAGTGCGGATGTTGTGCAGAGAGATTTAAAAGGGAAAGGTTTTTCATCCTATCAGAAGGCAGCCCCTGGCTATATAAAGGGGAAGATTGCAAATCTTCATAAGGTATATGTTGGGGATTATAGCAGCAGGAAAGATGTATTATTAGTTGTAGATAAACTTAAGGCAAGTGGATTTTCGGCTATTGTAGAGGAGCCCCCCGCCCTCCCCTCCCCNNAGTGAGGCTGTTGCCGCTGTAGAGCTTATATTTGAGACAATAAAAGAGAGACTGATGGCGGGTGAGGATGTTAATATCGTTGGTTTTGGAAAGTTCTGTTTGAGGGATAAAAAAGAAAGGGTGGGGAGAAACCCTAAGACAGGTCAGGAGTTTAAGATTACATCGCGCAGGGTGCTGACATTTAAACCGAGCAAGAATTTAAAGGAGATTGTAAATAATAAGTAGGATTCAAGGAGTTGAGGGTTCAAGTCAAGTTCAGGATATTTTTATTTTGACATAAAGCAAGTCAGTCTTTACAAAATATCCCTTTTAATGATGCATAGACAATAATCTGCTATAATTTGTCATATGAGACTCATTGATGAAGTATGCAAAAAACATAACATAGCCCTCTGTTATTTATTTGGCTCTCAGCAGGAGAAGGGGAAGGCTCTGCTGGAAGGCAGACAGGTTACAATGGAAGATAGTGAATCTGATATTGATTTCGCTGTCCTGTTTAAAAAACTTCCAGACGATATCCTTAAAACTTATGCATTTCTCAGCCTTGAGCTGCAAGGGCTTGTGTCTCCTTTTAAGGCAGATCTATTATTTCTCCATGAAGTTGATCACCTGATTCAGCTTGAGACCATTAAAGGGATTAATGTCTATTCAGAAGATGAAGCCTTTAGGGAAGATTATGAGGAAAAGGTGATGATATTTGCATCAGATGAATTGGAGATATTTAAATTGAATGAAAAGGATTTATTTGAGGCAATAGAGGATGGTTATTTCGAATTTGAATATAAAGCTGATAGAAGATAGGCTCGGCTTCATAAACAAAGCTGTCGCTAAGCTAAAGAAGACAGCCAATTTATCAGAAGATGATTTTTTTAGTGGAGATGCCACTGCGGTGGCAGAAAGCTATATCAG
>DNJG01000102.1 GCA_003489165.1 Nitrospinota bacterium
CCTGTTCAGGCGAAGGTGATGACGATTACGGATAAGCAGAATGATTATGCCAGTGAAGTATTGAATCAGCTTCTAAATTCTGGTATAAGGGGAGAGGCGGATTTAAGGAATGAAAAGGTCGGGTTTAAGATAAGAGAGGCACAGTTGGAAAAGACACCTTATATGCTCATAGCTGGAAATAAAGAGGTGGAATCAAAGACTATATCTGTCAGAAAAAGGGATGGGACAGATATGGGGGCAATGGGGATTGAGAAACTCGTAGAAATATTAAAAGAGGAAATAAATAGTAAAAAGTGAATAGTTAGTTTAATCACTAATTGCTAACACTTATCACTAATTTGATGGAGGTGATGTTATTAAAGGACTTAGAGTAAATGAGAGGATAAGGATTAAAGAGGTTACAGTCATAGGTGAAGATGGTAAGCAGTTTGGTGTTTTGCCTATATATCAGGCAATTGCCCTGGCAAGGGAGCATGATTTAGACCTTGTGGAGGTTGCTCCTAATGTAAGACCGCCGGTGTGCAAGATTATGGATTATGGCAAATACAAGTATAAGCTGAGCAAAAAGGAGCATGAGGCAAAGAAAAAACAGAAGGTCATAAGAGTCAAAGAAGTTAAGATGACTCCAAAGACAAATGAGCATGATTATCAATTCAAGGTTAAGCATGTAAAGAGATTCTTAAGCGATGGTGACAAGGCAAAAATAATAATTGTTTTTAAAGGGCGTGAGATTGTTCATCTGGAATTTGGTCAAAAAATGCTAAATCGGATAATTGAGGATACAAAGGATGTGGGAGTTGTGGAACAGCCTCCAAAAAAAGAGGGGTATAATATGACAATGATATTAATGCCAAAGAGTGGCGGATAGTAAATAAGATAAGTAAAAGGAGGGATTGATGTTAAAGACTAATAAGGCTGCAGCAAAGAGATTTAAGTTAACTGGAAAGGGGAAGCTAAAAAAGAAGAATGCTTTTACAAGGCATTTGCTTACACGCAAGAGCCAAGGAAGAAAAAGGAAATTAAGAAAATCAGGAGTTCTTAATAAAACGGATACAAAAAGGGTAAGAAAATTAATACCGTATATATAATCAAATCCTAAATACTAAATACGAAACTATAAACAAAGTTTAGGATTTAGAAATTAGAATTTAGGATTTATTTTTAAAGGGGAGGTTAAAATGCCAAGGGCAGTAAGTGGTATAGTCAGCCGTAAAAGGCACAAGAAGATTTTAAAGTCAGCAAAAGGATATTGGGGTGCAAGGGGTAAATTATTCAGAAATGCAAGGGAGACTGTTGACAGGGCATTTGTATTTGCCTACAGGGACAGAAAGGTAAGAAAGAGGGATTTCAGAATGCTCTGGATTGCGAGAATCAATGCCGCTGCAAGGCTGGAAGGACTTTCTTACAGCCGTTTTATGCACGGATTGAAGGTGGCAAATATTGAAATGGATAGAAAGATTCTTGCAGACATGGCTGTCAATGATCCTGCCTCTTTCAAAAAACTTGCCGATATTTCTAAAAGTTTACCTGCCAACTAAAAAAACAGGTCATTAGTCATTTGTCATTGGGAGAATAGGCATCTCGACTGTCTTTCTTGACCAATAACCATTGACTAATGACCATTGACCGACTTATGAAATCCAGACTGCAGGAGATTAAAAATAAGGTTGAATCTGAAATTACCTCCGTCAAGACTGAAGATGAAATCTCTGATATAAGAATCAAATATCTTGGCAGAAAAGGGGCATTGACCCTCCTGTTAAAGGACTTAAGCACACTCCCTCCAGATGAAAGAAAAGAAATCGGCAAATCCTCCAATGAGTTTAAGAACTGGATTGAAGATAATCTAAATCAAAAACAAAAAGAGATAAAAGGAAAAGGGGTAGAGAATCTTAAGAAAGGTTTTTTTGATATAACCCTGCCAGGAAAACAGGCTGTAATCGGAAATATACATCCCCTTGCAAAAGTATTAAATGAGGTTACAGAGATTTTTATGGTAATGGGTTTTACTGTTGCAGAGGGGCCAGAGATTGAATTTGATTACTATAACTTTGAGGCACTCAATATTCCAAAAGACCATCCTGCAAGGGATATGCAGGATACATTTTATATCACTGATGATGTTATATTGCGGACTCACACCTCGCCTGTTCAGATCCGCACTATGGAAAAATGCTCACCTCCGTTAAAAATAATTGCACCAGGAAAGGTATATCGCTGTGATGCTGATGTAACCCACTCTCCGATGTTTCATCAGATAGAGGGGTTCATGGTTGATAAGGATATTACATTTGGAGACCTCAAGGGGATACTGGAATTGTTTGTCCAACAATATTTTGGTAAGGATGTAGCTTTAAGATTCAGGCCGAGCTTTTTCCCGTTTACAGAGCCGAGTGCCGAGGTGGATATCCATTGTGTTATATGCAAAGGTTCTGGATGCAGGGTATGTAAAGGCACAGGCTGGCTTGAGATTCTTGGCTCAGGGATGATAGACCCTGCAGTATTTTCGTATGTAAAATATAATCCCGAAGAGTGGACAGGTTTTGCATTCGGGATGGGGATAGAGAGAATCGCAATGCTTAAATATGGTGTTGATGATATAAGGCTATTCTATGAAAACGATTTAAGATTTTTAAAACAGTTTTAGCCACTGACAGACACAGACTTTAAGAAGATAAAAAAATAAAATTTTTAAAAAGTATTTAGTCAGTGAAAGTCTGTGGCTAATTTTTAATATGAAAATTACATATAACTGGCTTAAGGAATTTGTTGAGTTTAAACACTCGCCTTCGGAATTATCAAAACTATTGACAATGGCAGGTCTTGAGACAACCCCCCTTTTACCCCCCCCTCTACAAGGGGGGGGGAGTGAGGGGGTAGATGGTGACCATGTCATTGAGGTAGACCTTACACCTAACCGTTCTGACTGCCACAGTGTAATAGGGATAGCAAGGGAAGTATCAGCCTTGACAGGCGGCAAGTTTAAATATCCAGATATATCAGTGAAAGAATCGGATGGAGATATAAATAGCCTTATATCTGTTGCAGTTGAATCTCCTCAACTCTGTCCGAGATATACAGCAAGAATTATAAGAGATGTAAGAGTTAAGCCGTCTCCATCATGGCTTGAAAAGAAGGTTATTGCAGTAGGCTTAAGGCCTATAAATAATATTGTGGATATAACGAACTATATACTCTGGGAGATGGGACAGCCGCTTCATGCCTTCGATTATGATAGCATAAAGGGAAAGAAGATTATTGTAAGGAATGCTCATAGAAATGAATCACTGACTACCCTTGATGAAAAGAAACATAATTTGTCTGAAGACTCCCTCGTGATTGCAGACTCAGAAAGGGCTGTGGCACTTGCCGGAGTTATGGGAGGAGGGAATTCTGGTGTAACACAAGCAACAAGGGATATACTCCTTGAAAGTGCATATTTTAACCCAATTAGCATAAGAAGGACTTCAAGGAGGCATGGAATATTTACAGATTCATCCTATAGGTTTGAAAGAGGTGTAGATAATGAGGGAGTAGTTGCGGCATTGGACAGGGCGGCGAATCTCATGGCAGAGTTATCAGAGGGAAAGGTGGTCAAGGGGAGGATCGATTGTTATCCCAAAAAAATTTCATATCCACAGGTAGATTTAAGGATAAGCCGCACAAATAAAATTCTCGGCATATCTCTGAGCAGGGAGCAGATTTTAAATATCCTCAATCGGTTGATGTTCACCATAAAAATTGTAGATGATGACAGAATCAAAGTTAATGTCCCGTCTTTTAGAAAAGATATAGAGAGGGAGATAGACCTTATAGAAGAGGTGGCAAGACTCCACGGATATGAAAAAATATTAAAGACCATCCCATCCTCAAAAGTTTCAGTATCAGCATCAACAATGAGTCAGTCCTTTGAGAAAGAGATAAGAAATATCCTGACATCTTTAGGGCTAACAGAGGTTATAAACTATAGTTTTACGGATGAGAAATATTTTGACGCCATAAATACCCCTCAAGATGACCCTCTCAGGAAGATAATGAAGTTGAGAAATCCCCTGAGCCAGAACTGGAGCGTTATGAGGACAACACTTCTGCCTGGTATTATAAATACGGCAGTTTTTAATATCAACAGGGGGATATATGATGTAGGGATATTTGAAATCGGAAAGGTATTCATTCCTCATAAAAATTTAACCACAGAGGGCACAGAGACCACAGAGAATAAAAATCAATTAGCGGTAAAAAGTGAGGTTTTACCTATTGAAAGGATGATGCTCGGAGGAGCAATAACAGAAAAATCGGAAAAGAAAATTTGGGAGAAGGGGGAGAGGGATTTTTATTATTTAAAAGGGTTAGTAGAGTCTTTTTTAGGCAGATTAAACATTCATGATATAGAATTTTTTCCTATAAATCTTTCTTATATCCATCCTCAAAAAGGGGCGTGTGTAAAAATTAACAAAGAAGATATTGGCTATCTCGGCGAGCTTAATCCTGCCGTTGCCGAAGGTTTTGACCTGAAAGAGAAGCTGTATGTATTTGAGCTGAGTCTTGATAAAATAATTACTAAGGCTGTTACAGAAAAAAAATATACACACCTTCCAAAATATCCTTCCATATACAGGGATATAGCAATTGTGCTGGATAATCATATCAAGTCAGAAGATGTTTATAAGATTATAAGGGAGACAGACAATTTAATATTAAAAGAGATAAATTTGTTTGACTATTATGAAGGCAGGCAGATACCTGTTGGAAAAAAGAGCCTCGCATATTCTCTTGTTTACAGAACAGACGAAAGAACCCTCACTGAAGAAGATATAAATCCTATCCACGAAAAGGTTATTGCCAATTTGAGAGATAAATTAGGAGCAGTCTTGAGGTAAGGGGAAATTGCACAAATTTAATCACCAAAAAATCAAAAAGGGAGGGGGCATGAAGCAGAGTATTGAAAAGATTGAAAGAAGAATATGGCAATTGATGTTGATGGCTATAATTGTCATTCTTTTATTGACCCTCACCCTGTTGGCCATCCAGTTCGTAGGTTTTATAGGAGAATCAAAGAAAATCCTGTCTTTTGAAGGCCCTTATAAATATTCTATTTTTCTTTTCATCCTTGTTCTCCTTTTTTGTGCATATATGATCATCAATCAGCGGAAGTTTTTACAGATTTCCAAGGCATTTTTCAAAGAAAAGGAAGCCGCTGACATATTAAGCCGTAATGTGAAGACATTGAGCTCTCTTCTGGAAGTCAGTTCCAGCATAAATTCCAAGCAGAAACTGTCGGACATTCTGACCACTATCAGCAGGGAGATTTTGACCTGCTTTGATGCAGATCAATCATCCGTTATGCTTATTGACCAGGCATCAGGATTGCTTAAAACACAGGCTGCCTCAGGCAAGGGAGCTGAATATGCGACCGATGCTATGGTTCCGATGGGGGAATCTGTAGCCGGATGGGTGCTGAAAAATGATAAAGCCCTGTTGCTTAATGGGCAAGTGAATCCGTCAGATTTTCCGGGAACACCCATAAAAGGCAGAGTAATTAATTCAGCTCTCTGCATACCCCTGAAAATAGGCAAAAAAGGTATTGGCGTACTTAATGTAAATGTGGTAGGGAGGGACAACAGGTTCTCTGAAACTGATCTTAAATTACTTACTATCTTTGGCAACAGCGCTTCCGTAGCCATACATAACGCCATGCTTTTGGGAGAAAGAACCCGACGCATCCAATTGCAGTCGCTTTTTGAACAGTACCATTCACCTCAGGTGGTCCAGAAACTGATAAAACAAACAGGTAGCCTGGACCCGCGTCCCAAAATCAGAGAAAAAATGGAGTTAACTGTTTTGTTTGCGGATATACGGGAATTTACAAGCCTCCTCAGCACCATTAATGTGGAAGATCTAGTGGATTTCCTGGATTTATTTTATAGCGCAATGACAAAAGCGGTTTTTGATAATGATGGCACCCTTGACAAATTTATAGGTGATGAGGTAATGGCATTTTTCGGTGCCCCTCTGTCCTTGGAAAATCCCGCTGATAATGCGTTTAAGACAGCGAAGGAGATGCTCGTATTATTCCATGAGCTAAAGGAAAAATTTGGAAAAAATTCTTCTTCTTTTGAGAAAATAGGGATTGGCATTGGTATTAATACAGGTGAAGTATTTATTGGTACTGTTGGTTCAGAAAAACGTTATGAATATACTGTCATTGGAGATGCGGTTAACCTCGCCCACAGACTATGCTCTTATGCGGCTCCAGACCAGATACTTACTACAGATAAAACCATAAGCAAAATGAACGGTGCAATTTCATCAGCATTTTTGAAGGACATATCTTTTAAAGGTATTACAGAGGCGGTTCATGTCTATACGGTTAATCTGAGCTAACAGGGAAATCAGTTTGAATAGCTGCCTTATACACATCCAGGGGCAGTGTTAATCTATTAGCCTTTTTGAAGACCTGATGGCATCTGATATTTTCGCCACCCTCACCATCTCTTTTACATCATGAACCCGAATTATATTGGCACCATTCATTATACCAATTGCAATAGCCGCAGCAGTCCCTTCCAGCCTCT
>DNJG01000022.1 GCA_003489165.1 Nitrospinota bacterium
TCAACTAAAAAAAAGATTGACTCTTTCCTTCTAATCATTAAAGTTATTTGTTTTTTAAAATCCACTGCACTGCCTTACACCCATTCTCATGTCCCATATCACATGCTTTTTGCAAATCATAAATTGCCGTATCAGATTGACCTGTATTGGCATAAGCAAGTCCACGATTGTAGTATACTTCGGCATCATTCAGATTTAATGTAATTGCCTTATTAAATTCCTTAAGTGCCCTATCATATTGTCCTTTTTTATAGTAGGCATTTCCACGATTAAAGTAAGCCATGGCATAATTCGGATCTATAGTAATTGCTTTATTCAAATCCTCAATTGCCTTATCATATTGACCTTTGTTGAAATAACTAGATCCGCGGATAGCATAGGCATCAGCATAATTTGGATTTAATACAATAGCTTTATTCAAATCCTCAATTGCTTTATCATATTGACCTTTATCAGTGTAGGCAGCTCCACGACCAGCGTATGCTTCAGCAAAATTAGGATTTATTACAAGAGCACTATTGTAATTTTCAATTGCCTTGTCATATTGGCCTTTGTTAGCATAGGCAAGCCCATTGTTGTAATAGACTACCGCACTGTTAGAATCTAATGCAAAACATATTGATGAATAATACAAAAAAGTCGCAATAATAATTCTAAATAACAGGGAATTGTTCTTCATGGGTTAAATATAAGCTCAAGAAAAATTGCTGTCAATGGGAAAATTAGAAATAATCATGTTGAATAAATATATCTATTTGCGATAGTGTTTTGTAACTGAGATTATTTCTACCCTATCATCAGGTAAGCAGATATATAACGCTCTATACTTTTTATCAATTCTGAAAGAATAAATTAAGCGATGTTTGGGTTCCAGAAGTTCAGTATTTAAAGATGGATGGGAGGGGCTATTCTCAAAAAGTCGTTTTGCTTTTTCCCACTTTTTCCAGATGCCATGTTTCTGCAAGTAATGCTCAATATCGTTTCTGAGACCAACAATAACTGGCACGGTATCCTATTTATATAGTGATGATTTTTTCAGTCCATCTTCTAAATCTTTTAAGAATTCATCTTCATACAAATCTGTTGCCTTAAAATCAGATAAGATGGATTCAATTTTATCCTTTTTAAAGGGACTTAATTTTACAGCCTTTGTTTTAAGCCTCTCTAATAACTTTGCCCTTTCTTCCTTATCTAAATTATCAACGAGCCTATAAAGAGTATCCAGTGGTATTTCTATTTCCTTGGTTATGGTCTCTTTAAAAGTAATTCGCGGCATATATTACCTCCATTTTTTGATAGTCTATCACCATCAACCCATCAAATCAAATTCAAATATGTTTCAAATATGTTTCCCGGGAAAATTCTTATTTAAGACAAAATAAGATACTCAATAACTGCCAAAAGAAAGATAGCCGCAGATGCTGGTAGCATCTTTTTATAAATTACCCATATATCTGCGTTGAAGTATTCCTTTGTGAGGATAAGACAGATATGGACAGGGGAGAGAAGCACCCCTAAAATAGCTGAGGCAAAGGCAAAAGAGACCGCCCCTGTTCCCTCCATAAGTTCTTTAAACAGCATCACACCAAGCACTAAGAGTATTACATCAAGGGCAAAGCCATATTTCAATGCCTTTAAAATTTTTCCTACCCCATACCTGTAAAATATTAAAAGCCCAATGACAAGGATAATAAGTGATAGGTGAAGCTCTACTTTAAAAACCATAACAAGAAGAACTATCAATATTATGGGGATGAAACTGGACAGACCCTGGCGGGAGACCGAACTATATTCAACATTTCCCTTTACCTCCCTCATGCTCAAGAAAAAACCTGATAAAAGCATAACCACAGCAAATGGAAGGTTTACAATAATTAGTGTCCTCAATTCCACTCCTGATACAGCAGATGCGAGGAGTATCCCCGGATATAGTGGCAGGATATATTCCCATGGATGACGAAACCAGAAGTTTATAAACCCCTTCTCCTCCTGAGACATCTTCAGCCCCTTTGTAGATTCATTGACCATGGGTGCAGAGAAATATGCACCGCCCAGAGATGGCAGCATCCCAATAAGCATCGGCATTGAGATAATCACAAGTTTTCTATTTCTGAAAAGGGATTTTGACGCCTCCATCATCTCGGCGAGGAGATTGTTTTCCCTCATAATCATTTCAAGGACTCTTATCATGATAAGCGAGAGACCCAGCTTTATGGTTATAGGATTTGTTACGGCGGCACTTATATTCAAGATTATCCCTTTAGGGGACATCAAATATAAAAGGGCAAGTAGTGCAGAGGCAGAAAGGAGAACTATACCTATTCTATACTTCCGCCTCAACAATAAGACAATAAAAGTGAGAATTGTTAAGAGTTTGATTATATCGGACATAGATTTTCATTATAGCCTAACCAAATAAATTGGAAAAGACCTGAACACAACCTGAACACGAATTGCACGAATGGACGAATTACACAAACTTGAGGATGAGAATATACTGGTGAGGACTCAATCCGAAGCCCGCTTGAATTCACGGGCATAGTGATAACGACCTAAATCTGCAGCAGCGTTTCATGCCGTCTGCTGAAGTGATTCGCTATGTACATTTTCAATTTTTATACTTTTTTCATATAAAAATTCTGGGTCCATGTCTAAATGATTTGCCCATTCTATGGTATCAAATCTAATAGTGACAGAGTTAAACAAAGACAAATCCCTCAACTCCGCAAATTTGCCAATATTTAGATATGGAGAAACATTAAATATTTTTTCTTCTCCATTCTCAAAGGTAAGATGTAATTTATAATCTCCCACTGGTTCTACTTTCTTTACTGATAAATACATTTTGCCTCCTTTAATTATTTCAAAGGTTCAATGGGAAAAGGGAGTTCACCTTTTGACGCCAACTCACTCCTCCATGAGGCATAATGCGGCAGTTGAGCAGTGCCCGAAGGGCATCTGTCTCGAACTCCTTGTTCTCCCTGAGCGGAGCGAAGGGAAACAGGAGTTCCTGCTCAACTGCCGCAATCTCCCTGAGCGAAGCGAAGGGAGAACGGTCCGGTTCAGCGGCGGCTATCAGCCATCCGCTGGAATGATTTGTTAGGCGTTCTGTTAGTCTATACATTTCCTTTCTTAATCTCTTTTCTTATCAAAGCATTAAAGGATGATGATTCTGCAATTTCCTTCTTGTATTTTGCTGGGTCTGTTTGTGACCCTTTTTGAATGTAGATATTTATTCTGTCCTTAAGCTCAAATGGCAAAGGTCTATCATCACCAGAAGAGGTACTGGCGTCATCAGGATCTCCGAAAATGGGGAAATATTTTTTCACTTCTTTTGCCGCTTCTTCTTCACTGAGACGATCTTCTTCCATTAATTTTTTGAATAAAGCCAGTTTGCTAATATCGTCCACTTTTATCATCATTTTTCTATCAAGTTCATGTCTGTTCATCCACCACCTTATATCTTCATCCCGAACACCTTCCTTCCTCCTTTTTGCTAACATGGATTTTGTTTCCTGACGAGTTGATTCTTTTTCTAAGAGAATATCGCCCAAATTGATAGGCAAATTGATAGAACCTTCTGCCTTAGCTTCGTTTTCTGCCAGTTTATACAAATCGTGAAAAGTGCTTTTAGCCTGTGGTAATGTCATTCCCATCATCATTTGGAACATGGGGATATAAAGAGTCTCTAATTGCTTTTGAATATCTGATGATGTCCCGAATAGTCTGGAAAATATTCCCATGGTTGCCTCCTTCGCTGAGTCTTGATTGTATCTTACGCCTAATGCGGAGTTAGCTGCTTCTATGTTAGACAACACCCGCCTATTCTTATCTTCTAAGAAATAAAGGATGATTAATCCAATCCAACTTAAAAGCCCTAGTAATAAACCTAAACTTCTGCTGTACCCCTTGCTGATTGAGTACCATCCCATTCCCCAAGCCATAACGATTATTGCCACAATAGTCTGAAGCCCTCTGAAATCCTTACCAAGCTTAGATACAATCACAGTACCTAAGATTAATACGAAGATGCTGATTACTATGTATAAGGTAGCCTTTTTTCGATATTTCTTGATTTGATCTGGAGTATGAGTTGGCATGGTCTGTTCCATTTCAGCAGTTATTGCGTCTTTGGAGGAAAATACATGGTAATCCCATTCGTTCCTCTTAAAAGCCAGATTCACTCTTTTTGAAAGTGTAAAATAGAAAAACCATATCGCCGGCCATATCATCCCTAAAATGTCAAAAGGAATGCTTTCTTTCCAGTGCCCTAGATCGATACCTAAACCGATGATTGAAAATATAAATGCAAAGATAAAAATACCTCTTAAAAGATTTACCGTAGAAGTACTCCTAAAGCGTTTATTAATGAGGAAGCTCGCTACTATGATTTCAGCTATATTCGCCAGATCAGTTGGAATGGTGGATATAATAAAAAGAGTATAAAGAGACTTATCTGCCCAATTTTGAGGATAATAGTTACTTAGGGAGGCAAGCGTCATAATACCAATAATTAATGCGCCACCATAGACGTTGATATAGTAATATAAAAGCCAACCTCCGATCGCTCGCCTGCGTGCTCGATAACAAATCAATGCTGCGATTGCTGCCCCAAATAGGGGGCCACCGATATTTCGAGTGCTGGCGCTATAAGACTGGGCGTACGCTGTGGCAACAAAGAACAAAACAAGCCATATCGCTTGACCTATCGAAATAATTATGCGGTTCAAAAGATGCCTCCTTTTTGACCATTATTAATGGCAGCTAATGCGGAGTTAAGCCGTAGCCCCGAAGGGGCGAATCGGTCTTGAACTCCTTGTTCTCCCGAAGCGGAGCGAGGGGAACAAGGAGTTCCGGCTTAACTCCGCATTCTCCCTGAGCGAAGCAAAGGGAGAACGTAAAGTTGAGGGGCGGCGCGCTTTTGCGCCGTCCCGCTCGAACGCAGGGTTGGGCTATACATTTTCTACTCTGGAATCGGCGTTCGAGAAATCCACAGTGCCCAGTCGCACCAGTCTTGCCAACCCAGTTTATACGCAGTGCAGGAAAGACCAACGCCTTCCTTTTCCATCTGCGTCAAAGCCTCTGGTGTAATGGTGATGCGCGAATTGAACCGGTCAAGTGTCCGATACTCTGCCTTCACATTCGCAGCCGGGAAAATGGCCAATCGGCCATAGAGCGGTTCTGCCTGCCCCTCGACGACGACGCGCACCGGTTTGGTGTGGGCATAATCTTTACGCCAACCCGTCCCTTGCAAATAGCGCGTCTGGATCGGGCCTTTGTTGTTGGAATAATAAGGCGCGGTGGGAGACGTTGCATGGGTTAACACAAAGGAGTCATCATCCGCGCGCACCTCGCTTAGCGGCGCAACAAGGCCGATGCTCTCCAGCGGCAAAGCGCCTTCAAACCCTCTGCCGATCATGTCTGCCAATTCAGTCACGGCCTCTTTCGCTCCCCGTGCAGTCTCGACCGGGTGCGCTAATTTATCGATATTAACATTGGAAGGGGCGGCACAACCCGCCACCAGATAAGCCACGCAACCAAGCAACATCAACGCTTTCAAGTCTGGTAGTTTCATATCAATCTCCTTTTTATTACATCTGCCATTTGCCGCCCAATGCGGCGGTCAGGAGCTGCGCCCCGCAGGGGCGTGTCTCTCTGGACTGCCTGGTTCTCCCGGCGCTTTTTGCCGGGATGGCAGTCCGCTCCTCACCGCCGCATTCCCTACCGAGCGAAGCGAAGGGAGAACAAGTTATTATACAGTTTCTGTCTTTTACCAAAACAAAACCTGAAACGCAAGGGAAAAAAATAAAATATTTACAAAAACCACGAAACCATATAGATTGTTTCAGGCTAACATTACTTTTAGCATGATATACAGAAAAGAGGATATTTCTGCATGATTAATATCCCGAATGAATTGTGGTCAAAATATGGAACGATTTTGACTAAGAAAACTATTCCTGGTTCATTTCATAATCATTATAAAAAATGGCTGTGATACTACCTTGACTGCTGCCATAAATATAAATAACCTGTAATAGGAAAGTCTTTCCAAAAAGTCAAAGGAAGAACACAAATTACACGAATTAACGAATATCACGAATATTCCCCCCTGACAAGCTTACAAAGGGGGGAAAGGGGAGGAGTTGTGAGTGGTGTTTATTTGTGTCCTTCGTCCATTCGTGTTCAAGTTTTTCCTTTTTTGGTTGTGGCTACGCCACGCTGTGATATCCGCACCATACAGGAATTACTGGGACATAGTGATGTCCGGACGACCATGATATATACTCACACAATCAGGAGCCAGACCATTAAAGAGGTCAAAAGTCCTCTCGATTTCTGACGAAACACATATAAACTTTCGGTTCACAAAGAAACATGAAAATCCCCCTCACCCTACCCTCTCCCATAAAGGGAGAGGAAATAATAATAGAAACATGGCTTGTATAGTAGTATAATCCTCATTAAATTTTGAGAGGTTATATATGGAAAACCATAAAAGGGATGAACAAAAAATTGAGAAGTTGAAATCAACGGTCAAGGGCTATATTGAACACCATCTTGGCAAGGACTGTGAGAGGGCTGGCATTTTTGATAATTATATCGGCATTGCCTATGCCGTCAGGGATAGGCTTATAGAGAGGTGGCTTTCAACCCAGCGGTCATATTACAAGAGAAGTGTTAAGAGGGTTTACTATCTCTCTCTTGAATTCCTTGTCGGCAGAACCCTCGGCAACAGTATGGTAAATCTTGGGATTGATAATGATTGCACAAAAGCCTTGGAGAATATGGGTTGCAAGATGGAAGATATATGGGAGGCAGAATGGGATGCCGGACTGGGCAACGGCGGTCTTGGCAGACTTGCTGCCTGTTTTCTTGATTCTCTTGCTACGCTTGGAATTCCGTCCTATGGATACGGTATAAGGTATGAGTATGGATTATTTTATCAGAGAATCAAGGACGGTTATCAGGTTGAGACACCTGATAACTGGCTCAGATACGGAAACCCATGGGAGATAGACCGTCCCGGGCATCTCTTCCCTGTCCATTATTATGGAAGAGTAAACCAATATATAGACTCACAGGGGATATTCAGAAACGAATGGGTTGATACCGAAGAGGTCATGGCGATGGCTTGCGATACACCTGTACCCGGATATAAAAATGATAATGTAATAAACATGAGGCTCTGGACTGCAAAATCTTCAAGGGATTTTGATTTAACCTTTTTTAACAGCGGCAATTATATTCAGGCAGTTGAAACCAAGGCGAAATCAGAAAGCATTTCAAAGGTCCTCTATCCAGCAGACCATATCAAGGAGGGAAGGCTCTTGAGGCTGAAACAGCAGTACTTCTTTGTTTCTGCGACATTTCAGGATATTTTAAGAAGGTATAAAAAAGAGGAGACCAGCTTTGACAATTTTACAAAGAGAGTGGCTGTCCAATTGAATGACACACACCCTGCCATTGCCATACCTGAATTTATGAGAATCTTACTGGATTTTGAAGGGCTTCCATGGGAAAAGGCATGGGAGATTACGGTAGGGACATTTGCCTATACAAATCATACTATCATGCCTGAGGCGCTTGAAAAATGGCCAGTTTCCATATTTGAAAATCTCCTTCCAAGACATATCCAGATAATCTATGAGATTAACAGGAGATTTTTAGAAGAGGTCAACTGGCGGTTTCCGGGTGACTTAGAAAAGAGAAAGAAAATGTCATTAATTGAGGAGGGGGATGAAAAATTTATAAGGATGGCAAACCTTGCTATTGTGGGAAGTCATTCAACAAACGGTGTTTCCGGGCTTCATACAGAGATAATCAAAAACCAGACATTTAAAGATTTTTATGATATGTTCCCGGAAAGATTCAATAATAAGACAAACGGCATAACACCAAGAAGATGGCTTAAAAAGGCAAATCCTCTTTTATCCGACCTTATCACAGAAAAAATCGGTGATGGATGGGTTACAAACCTTGATGAATTAAAAAAGCTCGCCCCATTGGCAGAAGACAAAAAATTCAGGGAAAAATGGATGGAGGTCAAGAGGGAAAATAAGAAGACGCTTGCAGCTTATATACTTAAGAGACACAATATAACGGTTGACGCAGAATCTATGTTTGATGTCCAGATTAAGAGAATGCACGAATATAAGAGACAGCTTTTGAATGTCCTCCATGTAATAACCCTCTATAGTAGAATTAAAAACAAAAAGGATGTGGCTCCCCGTACTGTTATATTTGCCGGAAAGGCAGCCCCTGCATACTGGATGGCAAAACTTATTATCAAGCTTATCCACTCTGTTGCAGAAGTCATTAACCACAGTAAAATAGTAGATAATAGATTAAAAATAGTTTTCATGAACAATTACAATGTCTCTCTTGCAGAAAAAATAATACCTGCTGCTGATTTGTCAGAGCAGATTTCAACTGCCGGG
>DNJG01000025.1 GCA_003489165.1 Nitrospinota bacterium
TATCTCCTGCAATGTTGTCTGGGAAAGTATCCTGCCGATATTGTCAAGACTTTCTATTACAACCTTCTTTCCTTCAGGCGGCTGTTCACCCGCGGCAGATGATTTTACGCTTGTTACTAATTCGTCATATCCTGCTACAAAGAGTTTTGCCACAGGACTATTTTTCAAGTTCTTGCCCACTGAATATATGTTTGAGAGGTTTCCTTTTTTAGAATATGTCTCATAAAACTTTTCTGTTTCCTTTCTTGCCTGTCTCAATATCCTGAATTTTTTTATAATTATTGCCCATGAAATAATGGAAAAGAGCATGAGTATAAGCAATACAATCTTCCCCATCGGTCCGGCATTGACGACCATTTCATATATACTCCCCTTAAAACCGTAATCAAATATTGACATAATTTATTAGCTGGCAGCTGATAGCTGATAGCTCATAGCTCGTAAATAAGTGCAGTTTCATCACAGGATGGGAATTTTGGACATTTAACACAGTCACCCCATATCTTATGTGGGAACTGTGCCTTGTCAACGATTTTAAATCCCATCTTTTCAAAGAATTTTGGCACATATGTAAGCGTAAACACCTTTTTAATGCCCAGCTCCTTTGCTTCTCTCATGCATTCTCCGACAAGTTCAGACCCTATGCCTTTTCTGCTGTTCTTTTCTTTTACCGCCAGAGACCTTATCTCTGCAAGGTCCTCCCAGTCAATATGTAGTGACGATATTCCTACAATCTCACCGTCAATTTCATATACAATAAAATCCCTGATATTCTCATAAAGTTCATTTATTGAACGGTAGAGCATCTCGCCTCTCTCTGCATAAAAATTTATTAGAGAGATAATCCCTTTCGCATCTTTTATCAATGCCTTTCTTATCATCTGTCTAAATTTTCCTTTATTGAGATTTTATCATAAAAAATGTAGAGTGCAATATATACTCTCTGATTTTTATTGTCAATAAAATAGGCATAGGGCAAAAAAATAAGGCAAAAAACTATTGACAATATGCTTTTCTATGGTATATTTCATCTTAAATCCCCCTTAATAAAGGAGGCTGGGGGGTTGTTTTAAAACATCTCCTTTATAAAATTTAGGAGGGCTTACCTATGCCAAACCTTACTCTTAAACCTGCCGACCTGCCTGTGCTACAGCAGACAGGAGAGTCAATCGGCACAAGCATTGCAAAGTCAGTCAGTCAGTCAGTCATTTTTAACCAGTAATAAAAATTTTTTTCTTTACTCTCCCTTTCTCCCTTTTCTCCTTTTCTCCTTAAGCCTTTTCACTTTCTCTTCCTGCAGTTCCACGAACGAAATAAGAAAACCCCCTTCATTAAAGATAGCAGAACTAACCCTCTCAAAAGGCATAGACAAAGGTGCAATTGCCAATCCCATAAACCCGACATCCTCATTCATCACACAAGATACAGAAACAATAGCCCATCTCAAGATTGAGAACATGCACGGAAGACACGCCATAAGATGGGACTGGCATGGAGCAGATGGAAAGGTTTATTACACATCAGGAGATTATCAGTTAAACATAGCAAAAGACAAATTCCATAAACAATTTACAGTATGGCACAGCCTTCCAATAAAAGGGGAAAAGGCAGAAACCAATCCCGGAGAATGGCAGGTAAAGGTTTACTTTGACGGAGAACTGCATACATCAAAGAGCTTCAACATAGAATATGCGGATATTGACATAGAAAAACTCCCCCAGACAGCGCAGGTATATCCCAATAGATGGGGACTTGTCATAGGCATAGAGAATTATGCCAATCTCCCATCTGTAGACTATGCAAAAAAGGATGCTCTCCTTGTCCGGGATTATTTCACTAAAATATTAGGAATACCTCAGGAGAACCTCATATTACTATCAGATGAAAAAGCAACCAAATCCGCAATCACAGGCAACATAAAAGAACATCTCCCCAAGAACCTTGAGAAGGATTCAACCCTATACATCTACTTTGCAGGACACGGCGCCCCTGACATAGATAAGGGGGATGCCTACCTGATTCCTTATGACGGAGATATGCGTTACATCACCCAGAGCGGATACAAGCTCAAAGACTTCTATCAGGACATATCAAGCCTTGACATAAACAGGACCTATGTATTCCTTGACTCATGCTTCAGCGGAAGTTCTGCGAGGGGGGAGAAGATGCTCCTCGCAGGTGCAAGGCCTGCCCTCATCCATGTAGAAGATGTAGCAGTGGCAAGCGATAAAGTCATATCCCTCACAGCATCAAAGGGCGGACAAATAAGCAATTCATACAAAGAGATGGAGCATGGACTGTTCACCTATTACCTTTTGAGTGGATTAAGAGGTCTTGCAGACACAAACAATGACGGATGGATAGGAGTCGGAGAACTATACACATACATAAAGGCTCAAGTAAACCAGAAGGCGAGAAGAAAAGGGGTAGAACAGCTTCCCTCCCTCAATGCAATAAGAGATGTAGAGGGCTTTAAGCTCAGCAGGGTAGTGAAATAAATCAGGAAATTATATTAATCAGATTTTTGTTCATCAGTGAAAGTCAGTGGCTAAAATTAAGTTTTTATTCTTTTTATTAAAATGCAAAATTTACTCTTATTCATAACCCTTATCTCCCTTTCCACTGCATCGTCAGAAGATGCCTCTAATCCTGTAGCCGCAGGCTTTAGCCTGCGTGAAGATGCTCAATGGGTTACAGTAGAAGGAAACTCCTCCATGGAAAACATCACAAAAGAGGATGCACGGAGACTTGCCATAGAAGACGCAGAGCGTAACGCAGTAGAACAAGTCGCAGGAGTAACAGTATCCGCAGATACCCTTGTAAGTAATTTCACCGTATCCTCAGATGTCATAAGCGCCATACCCTATGGAAAGGTCATAGAAAAAGAAATCATAGAAGAAGACATAAAAATAATAAAAGACGAAAAAAGAAAGCTCCCATCCTCTATTTATTATGTAAAACTCAAAGTAAAAGTAGCAAAAGAAAAAGGAAACATAGACCCCTATTTCAAGCTTGATGCCTCATTAAACAGGACAGTATATAAAGACGGAGAAGAGATGCAGCTCAAAATCAAGCCTGCCAGAGACTGCTACATCACCATATTTAACATACTTGAAGACGACAGTGTTTTAACACTCATACCAAATCGTCACATAAGAGATACATTTATAAAATCCAACGAATACCTGCTCTTTCCTGACGAAAACATGAAAAAAATGGGAATAAACCTCAAAGTTCATGGAGTAGATGGTAAGAATATAACAAAAGAGAAAATCTACATCCTCTGCTTTAAACAGCCAGTTGACTTTGGCAATAAATTTGAAGAAGGGATATACGGCACATACAAAGGAACGACAGCATTCGTAAAGGAATTAAAGAGAGAGGTTGTGGACATACCATTATCAGAAAGGACAGAGAGATTCCTGCCTTATGAAATAAGGAAGGAATAGTAATTGACAAATTCCCCCTTTTAAAAAGGGGGAGATAGGGGGATTTATGAATTTCATTATAAAAACATTCGCAGTAATTCTTATTCCACTACTCACCCTGAATCTATGTCTTCCCAGAGTATCCTCTGCCTATGATGGGATTGTAGTGGCAGATGCAAAGACAACGAAGGGTTTGCCAGAGGTTCTGGCAACACCTGAAGAAGATATGCCAGTGGAGAAAGTTGAAAAAGGCGGAGTCAGTTGGTTCTGGATAATATTAGGAGTGGTTGCTGTTGGCGGAGGCATAGCGGCTGCGGCTGGCGGAGGGGGCGGTAGCAGCAGCAACAGCCCAGGCAGCAGCACAAGTAGTGGAGGAGGGGCTGCGGGGACAGTAACAGTAACATATTAAATATGTAATACAAGGGTGTAAAACCTTATTTTTTTAGCAAAGATTTTAAATACAGGAACACGAATTACACGAATATACGAATAGCACGAATAAAAACTAATTTATTTTTGCTTTATTAATTTGTGTCCTTCGTCCATTCGTGCCATTCGTGTTCAAGTCTTTTGTTTTTTTGGTTGTGGCTTTGCCACGCTGTGAAATCTGGATAGGAGGTATTTCCCTATGAAACACTATTTACGCCATACAACCTTATTTCTTATTGCTCTCGTTCTCTTTTCCTGTGGCAGTGGAGATACACCAGTAGGGCAGGGCGTAGGGCAAGACTTTAGCCTTGCGGACAGCGGCGGCATTGCCCCAAAGGTTCAATGGGATTACCGTAATCCCTTTAATTCCCCCTTATCAAAGGGGGATAGGGGGTTGTCCAACACCATCCATCACAAAGCCCCCCTTGGTGTTTACAAAGTCAGGGCAACACTCCTTGATACCAGCAATAACCCTGTATCAGGATTTCAGACAACAAAAGATGTAGCCCCTGGGGATTCAGGCACAATAACATTTACCAGTGTCCCTGCCGGCACATACAATGCAAAACTTGAAGGACTTGACTCAACAGGCTCAGATGTCCTCTATACAGGACAGACAAATGGCATTGGTGTTACTGCCAATCAAGTTGCCGAGCCGTCAGTCATAGCAAGATACACAAGAGCAGACAATGCCTCACCCGGAAGTTCAGGTCATAGTCCGGCAAACGGCACCACAAATATCCCTGCAAACACAAAAATTAGTGTTCAAGTATCAGATAATGACGCAGGAGTAGATGCATCATCCATTGTCCTCACAATAAACAACGAAGATGTAACATCAAAAAGCTCAATAATAGGCACATCAGATAATTACACAGTTCTATACACACCATCAACTAACCTAAGCGGGACAGTAACAGTAACACTAAGGGCATCAGACTTAGCCAATCCAGCAAACTCAATGTCAACAGAGACATGGAGTTTTACAATAGCATCAGGAGGCACAACAGACACAACAGCGCCAAGCAGTCCATCCATAAGTTTTAGTAACACTACAACATCATCACAACTTGCTACAGCTGCAATATCAGCCACTGATGACACAGGGGTAACAGGATACTACCTATCAGAATCAAGCACAACACCATCTATTACATCAAGCGGATGGACTTCAGTAACATCATCAAAATCATACAGCTCAAATGTAAATTGGACATTAAGCAGTGGTAATGGGAGTAAGACAGTATATGTATGGTTCAAAGATGCAGTAGGGAATATATCCAGCAGTACCAGTGCAACCATAACATTAAATCAGACAGATACAACTGCCCCAACAAACCCATCAATCTCAATCAACAGCGGCTCATCATCAACCACAAGCACATCAGTAACATTAACCTTATCTGCGTCGGATGATACAGGGGTAACAGGATACTATGTATCGGAATCAACTATTACCCCGTCATTAACATCAGCCAATTGGGTATCGGTTACATCGGCAGCGAGTTATTCAGCGACTGCGGCATTCACATTAAGCGGCGGAAGTATTGGAGATAACACGAAGACGGTCTATGTCTGGTTCAGGGATACAGCAGGGAATATATCTGCCTCTGCAAGCGATTCAATCACCCTGACTATCTCCGACTCAACCGCCCCATCCAGTCCATCGGTATCAATAGACAGCGGCTCTTCATCAACCACAACAACATCAGTAACATTAACATTATCAGCAACTGATAATGTGGGAGTAACAGGATATTACGCATCAGAAACTTCAACCACACCATCGGCAAGTGCATCAGGCTGGACATCAGTAACATCAACAACAAGTTATTCAGCAACAGTAGCATTCACATTAAGCAGCGGAAGTGTAGGTGATAACACAAAGACAGTATATGTATGGTTTAAAGATTCTGCGGGGAATATATCTGCATCAGCAAGCGATTCAATCACCCTGACTATCTCCGACTCAACCGCCCCATCAAGTCCATCTGTTTCAATAGACAGCGATGCAGTATCAACCACAAACACATCAGTAACATTAACCTTATCAGCAACGGACAATGTAGGTGTAACAGGATATTGTGCAAAAGAATCATCCACAACACCATCAAGTAACGACACATGCTGGACATCAGTAACATCAACAACAAGTTATTCTGGCAGTGTGTCTTTTACATTAAGCAGCGGTTTTGGCACAAAAACAGTCTATGTGTGGTTCAAGGATGTGGCTGGGAATGTATCGGCAAGTTCAAGTGATAGTATTACTTATTCGCCAGTAACTGACGTTGACAACAATGTTTATAATACGGTAACCATAGGCACACAGATATGGTTCAAAGAAAACCTAAAGGTAACCAGATATCGCAACGGCGATGCCATAGGCACTACCACACCAGCAACAAAGGATATTTCAGGCGAGACTTCGCCAAAATACCAGTGGGCATATAATGGCGATGAGGGGAATGTTGCGACCTATGGGCGATTATATACATGGTATGCCGCAACTGACAGCAGAGGCTTATGCCCCACAGGATGGCATTTGCCAACCGATGCCGAATGGACAACACTTACAGATTATCTGGGAGGCGAGAGCGTTGCGGGTGGTAAGATGAAGGAAGCCGGGACAACCCACTGGAATAGCCCTAACACATCCGCTGACAATAGCAGCGGTTTTACAGCTCTTCCGGGTGGTTTCCGCTACTTCAGTGGTTCATTCTACGACATCGGCAGCTACGGTCTCTGGTGGTCGGCTACGGAGTACGATGCGCCGTACGCGTGGTACCGCAACCTGGACTACAGATTCGGCAGCGCTTACCGTAACTTCAATTACAAGTACGACGGCTTTAGTGTGCGGTGTGTCAGGGATTGATTATTTGTCTATTTGACTATTCAGTAACAGAGGTCATAGGGTCTTGAAATATCACTTTTTGTAACAACCCCCGAACCCCCTTTGTTAAGGGGGAATCTACCCTCAACCAGTAATGAACCAGTAATGAAATCTTGTCTTCTTAACTCTTTTATAGTATTATAATAAAAAGTTAACATAGGGAAGGAGTATACACTATGCTTAAATCTGAAAGAATTAAAAAAGAAATAGAAATTCTTCCATCTGAAATGTTAGATGAAGTGGAAAGGTTTATCAAAAGTCTGAAGACACATAAAAAACCTGTTATAAAAAAGTCGCTGCTCTTATATAAATTGGCAGATATTGCCACCGATGCAGGGCTCCCGCAGGATTTTTCTATCCAGCATGACCATTATCTCTATGGTTTGCCAAAGAGATGAGCATTATGGCAGCGTCTATCTATGTATTGCCTGTTCGTGCTGGACAGTATGGTGGGGTCAGGCTTCGGATTATGGGATTTGCAATAACTCTTTATCGATCACGCATGGGGACAGGTCTTTAATCTTGCAACAACCCCCTCAATCCTTCCATTATTAGACAAATTCAAAAATCAGGGCAGGCTCAATTCTCTCCATCAAAATCCCATTTAGCGTTTTCGTTTATATTTTTTGCTCTTGCATTTACTACATCTATGCCATAAAATGAAGTCTGAATTTTAATCACTAATTTTTTATCGTGTAAAACATGAGAGGAGGCTTCTATGGGTGTGGCAGTAAACTATAGAAAGAAGATAATAAATTTAACCAAAGAATTGCCTGAGAATAAAATAAGAGAATTGATTGATTTTGCCCAGTTTCTTAAAGCAAAAAACGAAGGATTTACTTATATTCAGGTAAAAGACAGTGCTGAATATGTTAGAAAGCTCAGAATAAAGGAAGAGAGGAGAGTCAAGTCAGGGGAAAAATTTATTGAAGAGCTTATTGAATGGCAAAAATCAAATTATTAGTTGATACAGATATTGTCATTGACTATCTAAAAGGAGTGAAGCCAGCCAGAGATCTTTTCAAGTCTGATGATATTGATATTTATTGTTCAGTCCTCAGCAAAAAGGAGCTTCTCTCTAAGATAGGACTTAGAGAATCTGAAAGAAAAAGAATAATGGAGTTGATGTCGAGGTTAAAGGTTTTAAAGATTGATACTGATATAAATAAGAAATACATGTTACTTTTGGATGAATACGGAGTAAGGCAAGGCTCAATAGTAGATTATGTAATAGCGGCAACTGCATGGGCAAAAAATCTTCCACTGCTAACAAGGAATAGAAAACATTTTGAATGGATAAAAGAAATAAAACTTAGCCCGATTTATAAATACAACAATGAAGAAAAAGAGGGGGGGGTCTTGAAATATCACTTTTTGTAATGATTGAAAATAAATTCAGCCCCACCTTTCACATCAAACCAATTCAAACAAAGGAATGGGGACAGGCTGATTTTTGGTTAGTAATTTGGTGATTTGGTTATTTCTTGAAATTAAAACTTCTGGATGCATGTTCTTAGTTAGAAATTATAAAGTAGGATTTGGATTGTTAAATCTGCACGGCAAGTGTCCCTTTATGTTGTTTCTCTATCTGGGCTAATTCAAAAAGACAATTAGCTGCCTTAACTACCTTGTTTGCCCCACCTGGCTGAAAATATGTTTCGCCACAACCCCTACACACCCATGCTTTTATCCCCGAGAGTCTAATTTTTATCCCTTCCCTTTCAAATTCCTGAGAGATAAATCCCTTCTCCAATATGTCTCCACACTCTGAACAGGGTTGTTTCATTAGTGTATCAGGGTCTTTAAGCTTATTTAAAAGGCTAACCGATACTTTTTGTTTTCTCATAAACTTTTTCCTCTTTTTGTTGGAGTAATCCACCATGGTTTTTGAGGGATATAAGCTGTAACTATATCTATTAAATCAGGCATTGAGTAATCACAAACAATATGCAAAGGGGAAGTAGCAGCCTCCGCAAAATGAAAGTTACCTAAAATAAGGCACCGATAGTCATCAGGGTAGTTTTCTATGATTTTACTATTACCTGTCAAAGCCTCTATGGTATTTGTCTCGTTAAAACCCTCTTCTATCATATGACGAATAGCGTGAATTCTTACTCTATATTTTCCTGATATAACAAGTTTCTTAATGCTTTCAAGTATCGCATATTCATCGCCCATCTGCCAAATCATATTACAATATGGTAAATTTTTCAAGAAAAAAACAGGAAAAAAAACGAGTTCACAAAGTTCAGGAGATGGTCAGTTTAACGTCCCATGGGGAGTAGCAGTAGATTCATCAGGGAATGTATATGTTGCTGATACCGAAAACCATCGTATCCAGAAATTTTCACCACAATGAATAAGAAGGACACCTGAAAACCAGTGCATCAGTAATTTCTTAGCCTTAACCTAACCTCAACCAGTAATGAAATCTTGTCTTCTTAACTCTTTTATAGTATTATAATAAAAAGTTAACATAGGGAAGGAGTATACACTATGCTTAAATCTGAAAGAATTAAAAAAGAAATAGAAATTCTTCCATCTGAAATGTTAGATGAAGTGGAAAGGTTTATCAAAAGTCTGAAGACACATAAAAAACCTGTTATAAAAAAGTCGCTGCTCTTATATAAATTGGCAGATATTGCCACCGATGCAGGACTCCCGCAGGATTTTTCTATCCAGCATGACCATTATCTCTATGGTTTGCCAAAGAGATGAGCATTATATTTCTCGATACAAGTTATCTTATAGCACTGATTAATAAAAAAGATGAATTGCATAAAGTTGCTGTAGATGCTGCAAAACAGTTTCATGGGCCGTTTCTTACAACACAACTTATTTTTGTAGAGGTTGCAAATAGTTTATGCCTTCCGTTACAGAGACCACTTGCCATAAGCATAATAGAAGAAATCCAAAATGACCCTTTAACGACAATTGTTCCGCTTTCTGCCGATAGGTTCAAGAATGCCTTTTCACTTTTTAAAAGACGCCCCGATAAATCATGGGGAATGATTGATTGCTTTTCGTTTATAGCTATGGATGAATTCAATGTAAAACAGGCGCTTACTTTTGATGAGCATTTCAGACAGGCAGGCTACGGCATTCCACTATTGAAAGATTAAAGACATAGAAAGGATAGAGGGCAGGTCTTGAAATATCACTCTTTCTTTTTATAAATCCAACCCAATTCGCCAAAATTTTTTATAAAAAGAAGGTCTGGGGATAAATTATGAATTAATAAATTGCAAGCCTGAAAATTAAAGCTTCCTAAATGATGGCTTACAGTTTATAATTTAAACTAATAGCCATGGGCCAATATAGTCTCACAATATTTGTTGGATTGTCATTTTTTATACATATAGCATTTATTGCATCTGCATCTTATTATTCTTTTGATGGCAGAAAAGAGCCCCCCTTTCGTGTCAGATTGATTGAGATTCCGTATATTAAGGAAAATTCTATTTCTGTTCAAAAGACTTATTCATCCGAGCCTGCAGGAAGCGCAGAAAAGAGAGAAGATAATAGAAATACTCTTAGCACATCGGAAACTTCAGAGAAAGAAGCAAATAGCCTTAAGGGTATAGACACATCTAAATCAAAAATGAAGAGCAATGATGCTCCTGTGCCTGATAATCTTAAGAAATCGTTTCAGAATTTAGAATCAGATAAGCCAAAGGTGGAAACAGAGCCAAAAAAATATGACTTTGATACTGACCCAATACCCCTTGATACTAAAGAAATTAAATACAACTCATATTTTGATTCCATAAAAAAGAAAATCAGCTCTGTATGGAGATACCCTGATGAGGCGATGTCGCGGGGGATAAATGGAAGCGTCGTGCTTAGATTTTCCATATCAAGAGATGGCGCACTTCTCGATACAAAGCTTCTCAATTCAGCAGATTATAAGGTATTGGATGATGAAGCGGTCAGGGCGGTAAAGACAGCCGCACCGTTTGATAAATTTCCTGATAATATAGATAAAAACCAGCTTAATATAGTTGCAACCTTTTCCTACAGGCAGTCTTTTATCAGCGACTTCCCATAGATACCCCATCTTAGGGCAAATTGTCTTGACAGAAGATGAATTTGTATGTTACTAAAAACAGTAATTATGGGTAATATAGCTGCCAATATTAAAGGCATCATTCACAAAATAAAATTGGCGGCTGAAAGGGTTGGAAGAAAGGAAGAATCAGTAAAATTAGTTGCCGTTACAAAGACAGTTGATGTTTCAAGAATTAAAGAGGCAATAAGGGCAGGCATAAAAATTATTGGTGAAAATCGGGTTCAGGAGGCAAGGGAAAAATTTAAGGATATTGGAAAAGAAGTTGAGTGGCATCTTATAGGGCATCTCCAGACAAATAAAGTCAAATACATCTTTGATATTTTTAGTCTAATACATTCGGTGGACAGTCTTTCATTGGCAGAGGAGATTCAGAAGAGGGCGGAGAATAAAGGATTAGAGACAGATATTTTAATTGAAGTAAACCTCTCAGGGGAAAAGACAAAATTCGGCATATTGCCTGAAAAGGCTATTAATTTTGTTAAGGATATATCAAGGTTTAAAAATATAAATATTATGGGGCTGATGACAATTCCCCCTTTTTCAGAATCTCCTGAGGATTCAAGAAAATATTTCAAGATGCTCAGGATGTTGAGAGATGATATACAAAGGGAAGGCATAGAGATGAAAGAGCTTTCCATGGGGATGTCAAATGATTTTGAGGTTGCTGTTGAAGAGGGGGCTACAATGGTGAGAATAGGAACGGCAATATTTGGGGAAAGAAGATGAAGTCTCAGATAGATAAAAAGATAGCCTTTATAGGTTCTGGCAATATGGGCGAGGCATTGATAAAGGGGATAACAGGTGCAGGGGTCTTTAAAAATAAAGATATAACTGTTACAGATATAAGAAAGGAGAGGCTTGAACATATAAGGAGGTTATACAAAGTTAATATTACTGCCGACAACAGAGATGTTGTAAAGAAAGCTGATATAATAATTCTTTCTGTAAAGCCTCAGATAATAGCAAAGGTTGTAAAGGAGGTAAAAGACTTAGTTGACAGGAAGAAGCTGATAATTACTATTGCGGCAGGCGTAACTATAAATTCAATTCAGGATATGTTTGGGAAGAAGGCAAGAATAGTAAGAGTAATGCCGAATACGCCTGCAATAGTTCGGGAAGGGGTATCTGCAATAGCCTCTGGCAATGCCGCATCAGAAGGGGATATTAAAATGGCACAGAAGATATTTAATGCTGTCGGCAGGACTGTAATTGTGGAGGAATCAATGATGGACGCAGTTACAGGATTAAGCGGCAGCGGCCCTGCATATGTGTTTTTAATTATTGAGTCATTAACAGATGCAGGTGTAAAGATGGGGTTGCCAAGGGATGTGTCAAAGTTATTATCTATTCAGACTATTCTTGGCTCGGCAAAACTTGCACTTGATACAGGTGAGCATCCGGGCAAACTGAAAGATATGGTTACTTCTCCCGGGGGGACAACAATAGCAGGACTCCATGCATTAGAGGATGGGGGTTTAAGGGCGGCGTTAATTAATGCAGTAGAGGCAGCTGTAAAAAGGTCGGTGGAGTTGGGGAAGAAGGGATAAGCATGTTCATATTCGGAAATTTAATAAGTGCGGTTGCAAGGGTGCTGGATATAATCCTGAATATATATATGTGGATTATAATCATAAGGGCGCTCATCTCATGGGTTAATCCTGACCCCTATAACCCCATTGTCCAGTTTCTCTACAAGGTTACAGAACCTGTTCTTTCGCCAATTAGAAGACTTATTCCTGTTTATGCAACAGGGATAGATTTTTCACCGATAATTGTGTTTCTTATAATTATGTTTCTCCAGAGTTTTCTCGTTTCAACCCTGATGCAAATAGCAGTAAGGTTGCATTAAGAAAAAAAACTCTAACACGAATGGCGCGAATTGACAAATTATACGAATAACATAAAGCACCAAATTCCAAGCAGCAAGCATCAAACAAATTCAAATGACCGAAATTCTAAATTTTAAATAGTTTGGGACTTTGAATTTGGAATTTTGATATTGTTTGGGATTTGGCGTTTGTAATTTGAAATTTTTTTACATATTCGTATATTCGTGTAATTTGTGTTCTAAAGGGAGGTAACGTAGTATGAAAATATCGCCTATGGATGTGAGACAGCAGCAGTTTAAACTCAAGTTCAGAGGTTTTGATATTGAGGAGGTGGATAGTTATTTGGAGTTGATTGCCAATGAACTTGAAGAGCTGAACAAAGAAAACGAGACAATAAAAGCTGAATTGAAAAAGGTGGAACAGGAAATTGAGGAATATAAGAAGGCAGAGAATGATTTTAGAAAGGTAATTGCATCGGCTCAGGATTTTAAGAGGGATGCGATTGAAAAGGCAAATCAGGAATCTCAGATTATTATAAAACAGTCAGAGATAAAGGCAAAGGAGATACTTAAAGGGGCGGAGGAAAAGCTCTTCAAGTTGGAAAAGGATATTGCAGAACTGAAGTCTACGAAAATGCAGTTTGAGGTGCAGTTGAGGGCAGTAATAGAAAACCACCTGAAGCTTATGGATATAATGAAACAGGAGGAAGGGAAGAAATAAGATTAATATCCGCAGATTTCGCAGATTATCGCAGATTAAAACAAGATATTTTTTAAAAATCTGTGTAATCTGCGGATTGATCAGGTTTTTATTCATGTTTGAATTGTGTTAAATCTAAAGGAAGATAAAAATGGTGTTGTATTTACTGTAAAGGTCCAGCCCCGCTCATCAAAGAATGAAATCTGCGGTATATATGGAGATGCAGTAAAGATAAAACTCACATCACCGCCTGTAGAAGGAGAGGCAAATGAAAGTCTGATAAATTTTCTTTCAAAGAGCCTCAATATATGCAAAGGGCAGATAGAGATAATAGGTGGGCACAAAAGTAAAAACAAGTTGATAAAAATGAGAGGTGTTAAAAGAGAAAGGATTGAGGAATGTTTAAAACAGTAGAATACAAAAATGGGAAGGTAATGCTTATTGACCAGACCCGACTCCCATTAGAGGAAGTCTATGTTGAATGTGATAATTATAAGGATGTGGCGAAGGCTATAAAGGTAATGCAGGTAAGGGGTGCTCCGGCAATAGGGGTGGCGGCTGCTATGGGTGTTGCAATCGGCGCAAAAAATATAAATGCAAAGGACTATAATAAATTTTATGATGAGTTTTTGAAAATATGTGGCCATCTGGCAAGCACAAGGCCTACTGCTGTAAATCTATTCTGGGCAATTGAGAGGATGAAATCTGTTGCGGATAGAAACAGAAATAAGCCTGTTGAATTTATAAAGGATGTCCTTGAAAAAGAGGCGATAAAGATACGGGAAGAGGATATAGAAATAAACAGGGCTATGGGTATGAATGGGCAGGAATTGATAGAAGACGGCGATACCATACTGACCCACTGTAATGCAGGGGCGCTGGCAACAGCAGGAGAATATGGGACAGCACTTGGTGTTATTAAGACTGCACATGAGATGGGAAAGAAGATAAAGGTTTATGCCGATGAGACAAGACCATTTTTGCAGGGTGCCCGCCTTACCGCATGGGAATTAGTCAAAGAGAGAATACCTGTCCGATTGATTACAGATAATATGGCAGGCTATTTTATGGGGAAGGGTGAGATAGACAAGGTAATTGTTGGTGCAGACAGGATTGCAGCAAACGGCGATACAGCCAATAAGATAGGGACATACTCCCTCTCAATTCTTGCAAAGGAGCATGGCATACCATTTTATGTGGCGGCTCCTTTATCTACAATTGATATAAAAATTAATGATGGGAGTAAGATACCAATAGAGGAGAGAAACTCTCAGGAGGTAACGCATCTAAGCAATAAGAGAATTGCCCCTGAAGGGGTAGAGGTGTCAAACCCTGCCTTTGATGTAACACCTCATAAGAATATAAATGCAATAATAACGGAGAAAGGCATTATTAAACCGCCATTCATAGAGAATATTAGAAATTGTTTTTAAAAATTCTTGACATTTAAGGTATAAAGAATATAGTTATATATAAGAAGGTTAATTATCAGAGGTAAAATATGAAGCCGCGGAAATTACTCAGTTTAAACACTTGCAATAATCCTTCTCGTGTCATTGCAGGCTCTGAGCCTGTCAAATGGCGAGGCAATCTCCCTTATCTTTTCTGCCTACTCCTTACTGCCTACTGTTTACTTGTCTTTTTCGGCTGTGCCTCTGCTCCGCCAGAGCCGCTTGTTCAAGAGTCAAGGATGGAAGTTGTCAGCACTTCTATTGCCAAGGATATAACAAAAAGAGAAGATTTTTCAATTCCCATATTTGAGACGGACAATTTTTCTCCTGAAGATTCGCAGGCGGTGATGTGGGTCAAGTTGAAGGATATATCTGGCGAACATACCTTAAGATGGGAGTGGTATGACCCCGGGGGAAATCTTTATTTCACCACAGGAAATTACAAAATAAATAAGGATGGCAGGTTCAGAAGATATAGCACAATATGGCACAAGATTGCCATCAAGGGTGAAAAGGCAGGAACATTACCGGGGAAATGGAAGGCAAGGGTCTTATTAGATAATGTAGACCTCATAGCGTCAAAGGAGTTTGAGATAAAAGCATTGGCAGCACTGACGCCCAAGCCGCTCCCTGTTGAAGAGAAGCTCCCCCCTCTCCGTGATGATGCATATGCCGTCATCATTGGTATTGACTATAGGAACAGGGATGACATATCACATCTTAAATATTCATCAGAAGATGCAAAAAAGATTTATGATATTTTTACAGATCCGAAATACGGTGGAATTCCGAAAGAGAATACCACTTTATTGCTAAATGAAAACGCTACAAGGGTTAGAATGCTTTCAGCCCTGCGAAGCATTAAAAATATTGACGGTTACATATATGTTTATTATTCAGGGCATGGGGCGCCTAAGATGGAAAAGGATAAAGCCGTAGACGCATATTTGGTTCCATCCGATGTCAGCATAAAAGACCCGGAAATAATGGATGATACAAGCATAACGATTTCCTATTTACAAGACATAATTAAACAATCTAAGGCCAAAGGGGTAATGTTAGCGCTGGATGCATGTTTTTCTGGCGGGGGAGAAAAATCTATTACTGTGACAGGAGGCAAGCCCTTAGTAGGCATGTTTGCCTCTAAATTGATAGAACAAACAGGTGCCGAAAGGGTAATCATTACATCCTCAGCTATGGAGGAGCAATCATGGGAAGATGATACGGAAATTAAGGGAGGCATATTCAGCCATTACCTTTTAGAGGGCTTGAAAGGTAAGGCAGGTAAGAAGGCATGGGTGGCAGTGGATGAGCTTACAGATTATATTAAAGATAATGTGATAAGGACGGCAAGAAAACTAAAAGGGGTAGCACAAAACCCGCAGGTTTCCGGAAAAGGTAGTTTTACAATCACAAGAAACTGGAAGATGGGAGTGGCTATTGAAAGTGCAAAGGAAAAACTAAGGATTGCCTTCTCAAATAAAGTCATTACACTTGAACAATTAAACAAGGCAATAGGAGAATTGGATTCAGGAACTTATTCAAAGGAATTAGACCTGTTCTTAGATGGGAAGATTGATGAAAAGGCATTCGGGATGCTTTATTAGTGTCCTTCTTTAACACAAGGAGACAGGAGATGAAAACTTTTTATCATTTTTTGGTAGTTTTATTGATTCCTCTTTTTCTGGCGTATTCCTCATCATCTGTTTATGCAGAAGAAAAGATTACTCCTTATACACCCGAAGAAATCGGGACAGAGCCGGTAGAAATTATCAAGCCCAAGAAAGAGGGCGGTGTGAGCTGGTTTTGGATAATTCTTGGTATAGCGGCTATTGGTGGTGGTGTTGCAGCTGCTGCAGGCGGTGGTAGTTCTACAACTACTACTAATCCTCCTCCACCTACAAGCACTACTGGGACATATACTGTAACATGGTAACCTAATGAACACAAAACTTAAACACGAATAACACGAATGGAACTAATTACACGAATAACTAATAATAGAAAATATTTTTACTTTTAATTTTAGTCTTTATTCGTTCCATTCGTATATTCGTGAAATTCGTGTTCCAGAATTTTATAATTTCTATATATGAACAAAAAATACATTCTTCTCATATCAGCAATCTTATCGTTTTTTTTCTTTTCTGCCTGCGGTAATCCCGGCTCTGAAGAATCATCTGGCAGTGGTTCAATTTCTTTTAAGATAATCTGGCAGGGTGCGCCGACCCTATCTGACTCAAAACCAGAAGGCTCTGATTATACAGGTGTCAGAGAGGCGGCAATTGACTGCACAGTCTCCGGGGTTTCCACTGTTGAAGCCTCTATATACAATTCAAGCGGCACTCTATTAGCCTCAGGGGCATGGTCATGCTCTGCCCATTCAGGGACAATAACCGGTATTTCTGCTGGGACGAGCAGGAGTGCTGTTATACAGGGAAAAGACTCAAGTGGAAATGTCATATACAAGGGGGAGGATACAGGCATAACCATTACATCAGGACAGACCACAACCTCTACTGTAACACTCTCGCCCACACCAGTAACCCTTACATCAGAATTAAATTTACCTATTCGCGTTGCAGTTGATTCAACGAATATATACTGGACAGAGAATAATAGCAGCGGCACAGTGAAGAAGGTAAGTATAAGCGGAGGGACAGTAACGACCCTCGCATCAGGATTGAATAATCCTGCAGGCATTGCAATTGACTCAACGAATGTTTACTGGACAGAGGAGAATAGCAGCGGCACAGTAAAGAAGGTAAGTATAAGCGGAGGGACAATAACGACCCTCGCATCAGGGTTGAATGATCCTGCAGATATTGCAGTTGATTCAACGAATGTTTACTGGACAGAGAATAATAGCAGCGGCACAGTGAAGAAGGTGAGTATAAGCGGAGGGACAGTAACGACCCTCGCATCAGCACAGAGTTATCCCTATGGTATAGCAATTGACTCAACGAGTGTTTATTGGGCAGAGTTCAGTAGCGGCACAAGCGGCACAGTGAAGAAGGTAAGTATAAGCGGAGGGACAGTAACGACCCTCGCATCAGGACTGAGTAGTCCTGATAATATAGCAGTTGACTCAACAAATGTTTACTGGACAGAGTTTACTACCAGCGGCACAGTGAAGAAGGTAAGTATAAGCGGGGGGACAGTAACGACCCTCGCATCAGGATTGAATAAGCCTTGGGATATTGCAATTGACTCAACGAATGTTTACTGGACAGAGAATAATAGCAGCGGCACAGTGAAGAAAGTAAGTATAAGCGGAGGGACAGTAACGACCCTCGCATCAGGATTGAGCAGTCCTGCAGGTATAGCAGTTGACTCAACGAATATATACTGGACAATATATAGCAGTAGTAGCGGCACAATAAATAGAATAGTGAAAGGGGAAACAATAGCGGTCTCGGATACTACAGCACCTTTAACCCCATCAATCTCTATAAACAGCGGTTCATCAAGCACAACATCAAGCACAGTTACATTATCTGTATCTGCAACTGACAGCACAGGTGTAACAGGTTATTATATAACTGATAATTCCACTGGCACGACACCTTCAACCCCATCAGCAAGTGCAACAGGCTGGACTTCTGTAACATCAGCCACAAGTTATAGTAATACAAGTCTCTCTTATGCTTTTACAGGAAGTTATTCAACTGGCACGACAGTCTATGTCTATATTTGGTTCAAAGATGCAGCAGGGAATGTGTCAGCAGTGGCGAGTGATAGTATAACTTATTCGACTACTACTAATAATACTAACCTTATGGGTGGCTCTATACAAGGGACATCTCTTAATCTTACAAGTACAAATGCTGTGGTTACCACCTTTGCAGGTTCTGCCGGTTCATCTGGCTCAACTAATGCCACAGGCACATCAGCAAGATTTTATTATCCCTATGGTATAACCACAGATGGGACAAACCTGTTTGTAGCTGATTACAGTAATCACACCATCCGTAAGATTGTCATATCCACAGGAGTTGTTACCACAATTGCAGGTTCTGCCGGTTCTTCTGGCTCAACAGATGCCACAGGAACATCAGCAAGATTTAATTATCCTACTGGTATAACCACAGATGGGACGAATCTGTTTGTAGCTGATACCTCTAATCATACAATACGTAAGATTGTCATATCAACAGGAGTTGTAACAACAATTGCAGGTTCTGCCGGTTCATCTGGCTCAACTAATGCCACAGGCACATCAGCAAGATTTAATTATCCCTATGGTATAACCACAGATGGGACAAATCTATTCGTGGCTGATCAAGGTAATCACACAATCCGTAAGATAGTCATATCCACAGGTGTTGTAACAACAATTGCAGGTTCTGCCGGTTCAACTGGTTCAACAGATGCCACCGGCACATCGGCAAGATTTTATTATCCACAGGGTATAACCACAGATGGGACGAATCTGTATGTGGCTGATACTTATAATTATACAATCCGTAAGATTGTCATATCCACAGGAGTTGTAACAACAATTGCAGGTTCTGCGGGGTCTTCCGGCTCAACAGATGCCACAGGCACATCAGCAAGATTTTATCTTCCTGCCGGTATAACCACAGATGGGACAAACCTGTTTGTGGTTGATTATGGTAATTACACTATCCGTAAGATTGTTATATCTACAGGAGTTGTTACCACTATTGCAGGGACTGCGGGGTCTTCCGGTTCAACAGATGCCACCGGCACATCAGCAAGATTTTATAATCCCATTGGTATAACCACAGATGGGACGAATCTGTATGTGGCTGATACTTATAATTATACAATCCGTAAGATTGCACCATCTACCTCGACTGGAACACTCATGGGTGGCTCTGTCCAAGGGACATCTCTTAATCTTACAAGCACAAATGCTGTTGTTACCACCTTTGCTGGTTCTACCACTTCTGGCTCAACTAATGCCACAGGCACATCAGCAAGATTTTATTATCCGGAAGGTATGACCACAGATGGGACGAATCTGTTTGTAGCTGATAACTTTAATCATACAATCCGTAAAATTGTCATTTCCACAGGTGTTGTAACAACAATTGCAGGTTCTACTACTTCTGGCTCAACAGATGGCACAGGAACATCAGCAAGATTTAATTATCCCACTGGTATAACCACAGATGGGACGAATCTGTTTGTAGTTGATCAGTATAATCACACCATCCGTAAGATTGTCATATCTACAGGTGTTGTAACAACACTTGCAGGTTCTACTACCAGTGGCTCAACAGATGGCACAGGCACATCAGCAAGATTTTATTATCCCAATGGTATAACCACAGATGGGACAAATCTGTTTGTAGTTGATTACGGTAATCACACCGTCCGTAAGATTGTCATATCAACAGGTGTTGTAACAACACTTGCAGGCTCTGCCGGTTCATCTGGCTCAACTAATGCCACAGGCACATCAGCAAGATTTTATTATCCCACTGGTATAACCACAGATGGGACGAATCTGTTTGTAGCTGATACCTCTAATCATACAATACGTAAGATTGTCATATCTACAGGTGTTGTAACAACAATTGCAGGGACTGCGGGGTCTTCCGGTTCAACGGATGGCACAGGCACATCAGCAAGATTTTATGTTTCATATGGTATAACAACAGATGGGACAAACCTGTTTGTAGCTGACTCTTGGAATCATACAATCCGTAAGATAGTCATATCTACAGGAGTTGTTACAACAATTGCAGGTTCTGCTGGTTTAACTGGTTCAACAGATGCCACAGGCACATCAGCAAGATTTTATTATCCGGAAGGTATGACCACAGACGGGACAAACCTTTTTGTAGCTGATAGTGCTAATCATACTATCCGTAAGATTCAGTAGTTCAGCAGACTCACGAAAGCTGAACCCTGAACCCCATCACAGTAGCAATAAAGACAGACCTGTCTGCCGTAGCACAGGCAGGTGGCAATTATGGGCATAGAGATATAATGAATTATATGGACAACTCGGAGATGGGACAACGACAGATAAGACTACACCGACTAACATATCGTAAGTAAATATGAGGACAGGGGATTTAAGATTTTTCTTGCTTATCTCTGTTTGCTCATTTTTTATTGCCTTCCTCAATGGCTGCGGCAGTGGACAGGGAACTGCCACACCAACTGGCACAGCGCCATCTGCACCCACAGGAGTAACTGTTACAGCAGGAAATAAACAGGTATCTATCAGTTGGACTGCTGTATCAGGTGCGACATCATATAACATATACTGGTTAACAACATCAGGAGTTACAAAGACAACAGGGACAAAAGTAACAAGCAATACGAATTCCTATACCCATACAGGTCTGACTAATGGCGCTACTTATTATTATGTAGTAACCGCAGTAAATAGTAATGGTGAGAGTAGTGAGTCAAGTGAGGTATCGGCATCACCTATTTCTGCCCCCGCAGGAGTAACTGCTACAGCAGGAAATGGACAGGTATCTGTCAGTTGGACTGCCGTATCAGGAGCGACATATAACATCTATTGGTCAACAACAACAGGGGTTACAAAAACCACAGGGACAAAAATAACTGGTGCAACAAGTCCATATACCCATACAGGTCTGACTAACGGCACTACTTATTACTATGTAGTAACCGCAGTGGATAGTGATGGCGAAAGCAGTGAGTCAAGTGAAGCAAGTGCAATGCCTGCGTCAACCAACTGGTCATCTGCGTCTGCGGGAGCCTTACACACAATTGCGATAAAGAGAGATGATACACTCTATACACTGTGGGCATGGGGATATAATGCCTCTGGTCGGCTCGGGGATGGGACAACGACAAACAGGACTGCGCCGACACAAATAGGGACGGCAACCACATGGTCATCTGTGTCTGTGGGAGTTTACCACACGGCTGCAGTAAAAACTGATGGCACACTGTGGGCATGGGGATATAATGAATTATATGGTCAGCTCGGAGATGGGACGACGACAAACAGGACTGCCCCAACACAAATCGGCACAGCGACTACATGGTCATCTGTGTTTTCGGGAGAACACCACACGGCTGCAATAAAAACTAATGGCACACTGTGGGCATGGGGAAGGAATAACTCTGGTCAACTTGGAGATGGGACGACGACGGATAAGACTACGCCGACACAAATAGGGACGGCAACCACATGGTCATCTGTATCTGCTGGATACTACCATACGACTGCAATAAAAACTGATGGCACACTGTGGGCGTGGGGGAAAAATAATTCTGGACAGCTTGGAGATGGGACGACGACGGATAAGACTACGCCGACACAAATAGGGACGGCAACCACATGGTCATCTGTGTCTGGTGGAGGCTACCATACAGTTGCAAGAAAGAGCGATGGCACACTATGGATATGGGGATATAATTACTATGGCCAGCTTGGGGATGGGACAACGACAAACAAGGCTGTACCAACACAAATCGGCGCAGAAACCACATGGTCATCTGTGTCTGGTGGAGGCTACCATACAGTTGCAAGAAAGAGCGATGGCACACTGTGGGCATGGGGATATAATGATGATGGCCAGCTTGGAGATGAGACAATTATAAGCAAGACTACCCCAACACAAATCGGGGCAGAGACCACATGGTCATCTGTATCTGCTGGAGGCTATCACACGATTGCAAAAAAGACAGATGGCACATTGTGGGCATGGGGAGATAATTATTATGGCCAGCTTGGTGATGGGACGACGACAGACAGGACTACTCCCACTAAAATACCGTAAGCAATATTAAAGAATCAGGCAATCAAATTTGTATATATGAGAAATTATAAGAATTTACCACAGAGTCACGGAGACACAGAGAATTTAAAATTCCAAATAACAAATAAATTCCAATTTCTAAATTACAAACTATTTAGAATTTTGGTTATTGAATATTTGGTAATTATTTGGAATTTGGTGCTTGTCATTTGTTTATTTATTTCTGTGCCTCAGTGTCTCAGTGGTTAATCAAGTTTTTGTTTTTTCCTTTTCAGATTCAGGTTTTTTAGTTTGAAGAATGTTATCATGAGGTGAAACAATCTCATTGGTTTCACCTATTGATACATCCCTTGTAAATTCCGGGCAGTGGAGGGAACTGCTTCCCTCATATTTAAACTTTAGGTTGCATGCTGCCCGCCATGCACAGACGGCGCATTCAACTGCAGTTACACCCATTTATTTTTTCTCCCCTTTGTCATTGCCTCATGGAATATTATCACAGCATTGTCAACAGTAGCAAATGGGTATATTGCCGTTTTGTTAAAAAATTTTGACATAAACTTTAATTTTTGTTAATATGTAAAGTTCTAAAAGCAGGCATAAGACCTGTTTAATTTATTTATAAAAAGGAGGTATGTAGATGAAGGTCAGACCATTAAGAGACAGGGTATTGGTAAAACCGATGACGGAAAAGGAAGTTGTAAAGGGCGGGATTATTATTCCTGATACGGCAAAGGAAAAGCCGAACGAGGGAGAGGTTATTGCTATTGGCAACGGCAGGGTTCTGGAAGATGGTAAGATTCAGCCGCTGGATGTTAAAAAAGGCGATAAGGTGATTTACAGCAAGTATGGAGGAACCGAGATAAAGATTGAAGGTGAAGAGCATATTCTGATGAAGGAAGAAGATATTCTTGGAATTTTAATTTAAGTGTCAGTATTTTATTTTACAGACACTGACACTAATAACTGACACTTATTTTACAGGAGGAGAAGATGGCAAAACAGCTTTTATACAGTGAAGAGGCAAGGTCAAAGATTCTGCTTGGTGTTGACAAACTTGCCAATGTAGTAAAGGTGACCCTTGGCCCAAAGGGCAGAAATGTGGTCATTGACAAGAAATTCGGCTCACCTACAATTACAAAGGACGGAGTTACAGTTGCAAAGGAGATCGAGCTTGAAGACCCGTTTGAGAATATGGGTGCGAGGATGGTAAATGAGGTTGCAAGCAAGACAAGCGATGTTGCTGGTGATGGAACTACAACTGCTACAGTCCTTGCACAGGCTATATACAGGGAGGGCATGAAGAATGTTGCGGCTGGTGCAAACCCCATGGAAATCAAGAGGGGGATTGAAAAGGCAGTTGATGTGGTAATAGAAGAGATAAGAAAACTCTCCAATCCGACAAAGAATAAGAAAGAGATTTCTCAGGTCGGGACAATCTCTGCCAATAATGATAAGACAATCGGTGATTTGATTGCCGAGGCAATGGACAAGGTAGGGAAAGACGGAGTTATTACAGTTGAAGAAGCGAAGAGCATGGATACCTCACTTGACATAGTAGAGGGTTTGCAGTTTGACAGGGGGTATCTATCCCCATATTTTGTAACTGATGCTGAAAGGATGGAGACAGTCCTTGAAGACCCTTATATACTTATCTACGAGAAGAAGATAAGCAACATGAAGGACATTTTGCCTCTTTTAGAGCAGATTGCAAGGCAGGGGAAGCCTTTATTGATTATTGCTGAAGATGTGGAAGGTGAGGCGCTGGCAACACTCGTTGTAAATAAATTGAGAGGGACATTCTCCTGTGCGGCTGTTAAGGCGCCTGGTTTTGGCGACAGGAGAAAAGAGATGCTTAAAGACATTGCCATCCTGACCGGCGGTAATATGATATCTGAAGAGCTTGGTATAAAGCTTGAGAGTGTTACAGTAAAGGATTTGGGAAGGGCAAAGAGGGTGACTATTGATAAAGACAACACAACAGTTGTTGAAGGCAAGGGTAAGCAGTCCGAGATAGAGGGAAGGGTAAAGCAGATAAGGGCACAGATTGAAGAGACAACATCCGATTACGACAAAGAAAAACTGCAGGAAAGGCTTGCCAAGATAGTCGGCGGTGTTGCTATAATTAAGGTAGGGGCAGCCACTGAAACCGAGATGAAAGAGAAGAAGGCAAGGGTTGAGGATGCGCTTCATGCAACAAGGGCTGCTGTTGAAGAAGGGATAGTCCCCGGCGGCGGTGTTACATTTATCAGGGCGATACCGGCACTTGATAAACTTAAGCTTGAGGGAGACCAGAGGATTGGGGTTAATATTATAAAGAGGGCGTTAGAGGAGCCTTTAAGACAGATTTCAAATAATGCAGGTGCAGAGGGCTCTATTGTTGTTCAGAAGGTTAAAGATGGGAAGACAAATTTTGGTTTTGATGCAAATTCAGAAGAGTATGTGGATATGATTGCCTCCGGCATAATAGACCCTGCAAAGGTAACCCGTTCAGCCCTGCAGAATGCAGCAAGCATCTCATCACTGATGCTTACAACTGAAGCTGTTGTTACCGACATACCGGAAGAGGAGAAGACGCCCCCAATGCCTCCGGGAGGCGGGATGGGTGGTATGGGTGGCATGGGTGGCATGGGAGGAATGTATTAAGAAGATTAAAAATTAAAATTCAAAATTTAAAATTCAGGTAAAGCCCACTTCTCATTGTGTTAAAATGGGAGTGGGCTTTTTTATTTTAAAAGAAAATATAAATTCTGGAACACGAATTTCACGAATGGTACGAATAAATGAAGACTATAGACTGAAGACTTTAGACTCAAGACTTAAGTTTATAGTTTATGGTCTATTGTCTTAAGTCTATTGTTCGTGTAATTAGCTTTATTCGTGTTATTCGTGTTCAGGTTTTAAATCTTTATGGCTATAAATTTATCTCAGAGAGGATTTTTAAATCCCGAAAAGGCGGAACATAACCTTAAAATAATCAGTGATATTCTCAGTGATAATGCTGATGTCTCTGAAATCTTATCCATTATTGTTGAGGCTTCGGCAAATTCCTTTGACCCTGATAGGGCACTTAATAGTTATGAGAGATTTTTTTCGGCCGTTGAAGATGCTAATCTGATTAAAGCAATCCTTCCAGATGCAGAAAGGAATCTTAAAATCCTTTCATTCCTTTTATCAGGGAGCCAGTATTTGACCGATATTTTAATAAAAAACCCTTCCTATGCGTCATGGCTTATAGACCCGGAAATACTAAAAAAATCCCGCTTTAAAGACGAGATGTATAATGACATCTCATATATGTTCTCAAAGGCGGACAGCTATAAAGAAAAAGCAAATTCACTCCGCAGATTCAGAAACAGGGAATTTTTGAGGATAGGCTTGAGAGACCTGATGAAAGAGGCTGATACGATTGAAACTGTAGAGGACCTCTCAAATGTTGCAGACATCTGCCTCCAAAAGGCTTATGAATGCAGCAATGAGGAATTGGAGAAGAAGTATGGGATTCCATATTTTGAGGATGAAATGAATGGGTTGAAGAAGGAGTGTGAGTTTGTAATTCTTGCTATGGGAAAGCACGGGGGAAGGGAATTAAATTTCAGTTCAGACATTGACCTCTTATATTTATATTCATCTGATAGAGGGATGACGAGCGGTGTTGAGTCCCATGATGGAAAGATTGAAAATCAGATAACAAACCATGAATATTTTGTCCAACTGGCAAGGATGATTACAAAGATAGTATCCGAGATAACCGAGGAGGGATATGCCTTCCGTATAGACCTTGATTTAAGGCCTGAGGGGAAGAGCGGAGATATAACAAATTCTCTGAGAAGTGCGGAGATATATTATGAGTCATGGGGAGAAACATGGGAGAGGCAGGCACTTTTGAAGTGCCGTCCTGCGGCAGGAAGCATTGCCCTTGGCAGGAAATTTATTGAGATGGTAAAGCCATTTATATTCCGTAAATATCTTGATTTCTCAGCCCTGAGAGAAATCAAGGAGATGAAAGAAAAGATTAATAAGGGCCTTGAACAAAAGGGAAGCTGGAGAAGCAATGTGAAGCTTGGATATGGAGGGATAAGAGAGATTGAGTTTATTATCCAGTCGTTTCAGTTGATATACGGAGGCAAGGAGAAGTGGTTCAGGGAAAGGAATTCTATGAGGGCGCTGCATAGAATATCAGAAAAGGGGCTTCTCTCATACGCCGAGTATTTCAGTCTTTCAAATGCCTATCTGTTTTTGAGGGATCTGGAGAACAGAATTCAGCTCTTCAGCGGGAGGCAGACGCATGATATCCCTGATGAGCCTTATGAACGACTGATATTATCAAGAAAGATGTCCTGGGTCACGGGGTACCCATCCACTGGATGGGTCGCAGTGAATGGGTCGCAGAAACCGGAGCTGAAAAATCCTGAATCCAAGTTGATGGACCTGTATAACTATCATGCAAAGAATGTCAGAAAAATATACGATAACCTCTTTTCCTCGGAGATATATGATGTTACTGAGGTGATGGAAGGAGAACTCCAGTGGCAGATAGATATAGATAATCCAGCCTTATCAATTGCGACACTAAAGCAGATAGGGTTTAAATCCCCCGAGATGACCTGCAGAAACCTGATTTTAATGAGAGACGGAGGGGCATTTGCCCACCCCACTATCAGAAGCAAGAGATATTTCAATCAGATGTTCCCTTACCTATTAAAGGAATGTACAAAACTGCCTGACCCTGATCTCTCAATCAATAATTTTGAAAAATTTATTGATGCCGGAAGGGTTAGGGAGGGCATCTATTCTGTCCTATCTAAGAGTGAAGCGGCTGTCAGGAGCCTCTGCTCCCTTTTCGGGACAAGCCAGTTTCTGTCAAATATACTTATCCGGCAGCCTGAATTGGCAGATTCCCTTTTAATTGCTGAAGGTATTTATAAAGAAAAGACAAAGGAGAGTTTAAGAGATGAGATGGGGAAGATTTTAAATTCATCTGATTCCTATGAGAAGTCACTGGATGAACTCTGTAAGTTTAAAANNTGGGTATTGTTGAATTTAGCGGAATCAGCTTAGAGCTTTCAAATCTGGCGGATGTCTATGTGGAATTCTCTCTTAAGCTGACAGAGGATGAGCTCATAAACAGGTATGGAACTCCCATGGATGATGGGAATGGGGAGATGAGCCAGTTTGCAGTGATAGGGCTTGGCAAACTCGGGGGGAGGGAATTAAATTTCGGATCAGATTTAGATATAGTATTTGTCTATTCAGATGATGGAGAGACAACGGGAAGTCGGGAGTCAAGGGAAAAAATCAGCAATCATATCTTCTTCTCAAAGCTATGTGAAAAATTGATATTTGCAATAGGAGGGGTGACAAGATTCGGTTTTGCCTACAGGGTTGATACGAGACTCCGCCCGGATGGAGAAAAGGGCGCCCTGATTCTACCCATAAAAGGGTATGAGGATTATTACCAGAAAAGGGGGGAGATATGGGAGAGGCAGGCACATATAAAGGCAAGACTTATTGCAGGGGGTGAAAAACTTGGTATGAGTCTGATAAACATAATTCGTAAATTTGTATATGATACCCCCTTTGAGCAGAATATGACCGAAGAGATTGACAGGATGAGAAAGAGGATGGAGCTTGAACTGGTAAAAGGGGGCGAGGCAAAGAGGAATATAAAGGCAGGAAAGGGAGGAATTGTAGATATTGAATTTATTATACAGTTATTACAGCTTAAAAACGGCGGTAGATTTACAGAACTGCGAAAGACAGGGAGTCTGGAGGCATTGAAAATCTTATACGAAAGAAAACTTATCACAGAGGAGGAGCATAGAATACTTTCAGGTGGTTATATATTTTTGAGGAGGATTGAAAACAGGCTCAGAATAGACCATGACCGTCCGCTGGCTGTTATCCCTGAATCGGGGGATGAGCTTTCGTTATTGGCAAAAAGGCTTGGTTATAGGGAAAATGGAGGCAGTTCGGGTGATAAGTTGTATAAAGATTTTGAATCTTGTACTGAAAATGTGAGAGGGGTTTATAACAGGGTATTTAGTGAACAGTGATCAGTATTCAGGTTGTAAAAAGAGAGGGAGGTATCGCCATAACGGACAGTTCTTTTCAATTTTATTCTGTCTTCTGTATTCTGTCTTCTGTATTCTGTCTTGTAATAGTGTTCCCATATTACCTCTCCATTCTCTTTTAGAATATTACGCCGTGATATTTCTATTAATGCCCCCTCACCCAGATCAGATTTATACGGCGGGTCAAGGAATATAAAGTCAAATTGCTGACCTGTTTTTTTAATAAATTCTACTGCGTCAGCTTTTACAATATTGAATGTTGAATATTGAATATTGAATATTGAAAGGTTTTTTTTTATAGTATTTATTGCCTTTATACTATTATCTACAAAAATTACTTCCCTTGCTCCTCTGCTTAATGCCTCTATTCCAATGGCTCCGGTTCCTGCAAAAAGGTCTAAGAATGAAGATTCAATTATCCTTTCTCCGATTATATTAAATATTGCACCTTTTACCTTATCGGGTGTTGGACGGATAGTTAGCCCATTTGGGGCTGTTAATCTCCTTCCTTTAAATAAACCTGAAATAATCCTCATTATTTTCTAAATAAAAATTTGTATCTATCTGTAGTCTCATGTTTTTTGGGTTAAATATATGGTAAATTAGCAATAATTATATCTATTACAGATATGAAAATCAAATCTCTCTTTTATTGAAGCATGTTTGTAATAGATGTCTTTTTAAAGAATCTTGTATGATATCTTGACATTTGTATTGTTAGATATTATATGAATATTGAAAATAAATACCATTCCTGAACTTGATTCAGGAAACTAATCAGGAGGAAAAATGGGTAAAATAATTGGGATAGACCTTGGTACCACCAACTCTGTTGTTGCCATAATGGAGGGGAATGAGCCAAAGGTAATTATTAATGAAGAGGGGAGCAGACTTACTCCATCTGTCGTGGCTTTTACAAAAGAGGGGGATATTTTAGTTGGTCAGGTTGCAAAGAGGCAGGCTATTACCAACCCCGAAAATACCATTTATTCTATAAAAAGATTTATGGGTAGAAGGTATGACGAGGTTACAGAGGAGTCAAAGAGGGTTCCTTATAAGATAGTAAAGGGCTCAAGTGGCGATGCGAGGGTCCTTGTAAGGGACAAAGAATATACACCTCAGGAGATTTCCGCCAAGATACTTCAGAAGCTGAAGACCTCTGCGGAGGCATATCTTGGTGAAAAGGTTACAGAGGCGGTAATCACAGTCCCGGCATATTTTAATGATGCGCAGAGGCATGCAACAAAAGAGGCAGGGAGGATTGCAGGGCTTGATGTGAAGAGAATAATAAATGAACCTACCGCATCAGCCCTTGCTTATGGGCTTGATAAAAAGAAGGACGAGACAATTGCAGTCTATGACTTCGGCGGAGGAACATTTGACATATCGGTTCTTGAGGTTGGTGACAATGTTGTGGAGGTTAAGGCTACAAATGGTGATACCCATCTTGGAGGCGATGACTTTGATAAGAGGATAATGGACTGGATGATAGCCGAGTTTAAAAAGGACCAGGGAATTGATTTGAGCAAGGATGTAATGGCTCTTCAGAGGCTTAGGGAGACAGCAGAAAAGGCAAAGATAGAGCTTTCATCAACAATGGAGACAGAGATAAATCTTCCGTTTATTACTGCCGATGCCTCAGGGCCTAAACACCTTAGCATGAAACTTACAAGGGCGAAGTTTGAGCAAATGGTGGCAGATTTGATAGACAGGAGTCTTGGCCCGTGTAAGAGGGCATTTGATGATGCAGGGCTTGACCCAAAGAAGATTCATGAGGGGGTGCTTGTAGGCGGTTCTACAAGAATTCCAAAGATTCAGGATCTGGCAAGGCAGTTCTTTGGCAAAGAGCCTCATAAGGGCGTAAATCCTGATGAGGTTGTTGCACTTGGTGCGGCTGTTCAGGCAGGCGTCCTTGCAGGAGAGGTAAAGGATATCCTCCTTCTTGATGTAACACCGCTTTCACTCGGGATAGAGACCCTCGGCGGGGTTATGACCCGTCTTATAGAAAGAAATACTACGATACCGACTAAGAAGAGTGAGATATTCTCAACTGCAGCAGACAATCAGACAAGTGTTGAGATTAATGTTCTTCAGGGTGAGAGGGAAATGGCAAGGGACAACAGGACACTTGGGAAGTTTCATCTCGTTGGACTTCCTCCTGCTCCGAGGGGTATGCCTCAGATAGAGGTTACATTTGATATAGATGCAAATGGAATTGCAAATGTATCTGCAAAAGACTTAGGCACGGGCAAACAGCAGCAGATTACTATTACAGGTTCAAGCACACTTACAGAGGATGAGATAAAGAAGATGGTGAGGGATGCAGAGTCTCATGCGGAAGAGGATAAAAAGAAGAAACAGGAGATAGAGGCAAGAAACCAGCTTGACTCATTAATCTACACCACTGAAAAGACTGTTAATGAGAATAGGGATAAGCTGCCGGAGCCTGATAAAAAGGCTGTTGAAGATGCTGTAGCCGATGCCAGAAAGGTTCTTGACAGTGGTGATGCAGATAAGCTTAAGGATGCTATTGACAGGCTTACAAAGGCATCTCATAAGATAGCTGAGGCGATGTATAAGCAGGCAGGGGATGGAAAGGGCGGTGCCGGTCCAACTGCTGAGAAGCCAAAGGGCGAAGAGAATGTAGTTGATACGGAGTTTGAGGAAGTTAAAAAATAATGTCAGTTATTAGTGTAAGTGTCAGCAAAAAAACGAATTCCTTTCACTGACACTGTAAACTTACACTGACACTGATTTT
>DNJG01000040.1:0-10278 GCA_003489165.1 Nitrospinota bacterium
TTTTTTAAAAAGGAGGGTTTTGATGAGGATATTACCGATTATCTTATTTTCGCTATTTGTATTTACAGAATCTTCTGGTATGGAATTGTCTATTGACGAGGCAGTGGATTATGCCATGAAGAATAATCTTGACCTGAAAGCCAAAAGGGAGGAGCTAAATGTCGCAAAGGGTAATTTGACTACTGCCATTACCTACCCTTTCAATCCTGAAATTTCCCTTGAAGGAAGGAATCTTCTCTCCTCTGGTGAGAATGAAAAGACCAGCTATAGATTTGGAGAGAAGAATGAATACTCTCTCTCCATCTCCCAGACCCTTGAAACAGGGGGACAGAGAAGTTTGAGGAAAGATATTGCATTAAAAAATGAGGATATAGTTCAGCTTGAGATAGTGGATATGGAGAGGCTCTTAACAGGTGAGGTAAAGAGAGAGTTTTATAATCTCATCTTTCTTGAGGACAAATTAAAATTGACTGACTTATCAATAGGTCTAAATCAGAAGCTGCTTGATGTGGCAGAAAAAAGATTCAGGAGCGGTGATGCACCAAAGATGGATGTCAACCTGACAATGGTAGAACTCAAGAAAGTAGAAAATGAAAAGACAAAAGTGACGGGATTGTTCTCCATATCAAAGGCAAGAGTGAGCAGTCTGCTGGGACTGTCTCCTGATACGGAGATTATCTTGAGAAGGGATGAAGATTTAACTCCCCCCTTAAAAGATATGGACTTAAAAGGATTAAAAGAAATGGCAATAAAGAATAGGCCTGACATTATTAATTTTGAGATAAAAGAGAAGGCAATCTCAGAAGAGATTTTGCTGACAAGGGCTGATGTTTCGCCTGATGTCAGGGTATCCCTCCTCTACAACAGGGACTATGATAAAGAGGTCTATGGTGCAGGGGTATCCATACCGATACCGGTTGTCAATAGAAACAGAGGGCAGATAGAGACCCTCATGGCACAGAAGTTAAGACTGAATACCATGAGGGAATCCTTAAAGCTCCTGATAGAGAAGGAGATAGAATCAGCATGGCTGAGAGTTGATACTGCAAAAAAGAGTCTTAAGCTGTTTAAAGAGGATATACTCCCCCAATTAAAGGAGAATGCCGACGGGCTAAAGAGGGCATATGATGCCGGGAGGGTTGGCATCTTTGCCATTATCATTGAGCATCAGAAACTTATCTCAAATACAAGTGCCTATTATGACTCTCTTTATGAATATAACACCGCACTGGTGGATTTAGAGGCAGCAAGTGCAGGAGGTATGAAATGAGAAGAATTTTCATTTTAATAGCTTTATCCCTGATGATTGCATCAGGATTTGCGATATGGGTATATTTGAATTTTAAATCACCTGAGCAGGCAATTTCAGAATCAAAGGCTGAAGATAGCCATAAGGAAGACGGCATTATAAAACTCAATGAGAATGCAATAAAGTCTGCCGGTATTGTTATAGAGGATGTAAAGAAAATGGTGATTGGCGATTATATAACTGCTACAGGAGAGGTTAGAGCAAATGCCGAGAAGGAGGCATATATCACACCGAGGATACCGGGAAAGGTGGTTGAGGTAAACTATAGGCTCGGAGACGATGTGAATAATGGAGAGATGCTGGCAAGGATTGACAGCGTGGAAACAGAGGAGATAAGGGCTGGTTTTATAGGGGCTGCTGCCAATTTAAAGGCTGCTGAGGCAAATTTAGAAAAGGAGAGGATTCTATATAATAGCAAGGCAAAAATACTTGATATTATAAAAAAGGGGATTAAATCAGAAGAGACGATAACTATCCTTAAAGATGCTGAGCTGGGAAAGGCAAAGGCAGATATTTTAAAGCCGTTGGCGAGATTGGAACTTGGCGAAGCCAATCTAAAAAGGGAGAAGGAACTTTATCAAGATAATATCTCTTCCATGAAGGAGGTAGTTGCCGCAGAAAAGGAGTATACCAGTGCCATGATAGAATTTCAGACAGGAGTAGAGGAGATGTTTCTCAATGCGAAACATGAGCTTGCTAAGGTTGAGGCAGAATATATGTCTGCAAAGGCAAGAATGGAAGAACGGAGGGAACACTTCTATCACTATGGCTTTTCAGATACAGAGATAGATGAGATGATTGATGAGTCGAGAAAATATGGACATGCCAGAATACCAATAATCGCACCCTTTAAAGGAAGAATTGTAGAGAGAATGGTTACAGTGGGTCAGGTGGTAGATATATCCACCAAACTCTTTAAGTTGATAGACCTCTCTACAGTATGGGTGTGGGCGAATATATATGAAAAGGATTTAGGCATGGTGAAGAAGGGGCAGGAGATTTTTATTACAGTTACTCCATACCCCGATAGGGTCTTTACAAGCAGGATTACTTATATCTCCGATACTGTAGATCCTGCTACAAGGATTGTTAAGGTAAGGGCAGAACTTGTAAATCCCCCCACACCCCCCTTTACGAAAGGGGGGCAGGGGGGATTACTGAAACCAGAGATGTTTGCATCAGTAAAAATAGATATAGGGCGAGGCTTCAGCCTCGCTGTCCCTGAATCCGCAGTTCAAAGGGAGGGGGAGAATACAATTGTCTTTGTGGCAAAAGATGAAACCTCTTTTAAAAAAAGGATTGTAACCCTCGACGCTGAGATAGATGGCTATCATTCTGTCCTCTCAGGACTTAAGGAGGGGGAGAGGATAGTTACAAAGGGCGCCTTTACACTTAAATCAGAGAGTCTAAAGGGATTGATGGAGGAGGAATAAAATGATAGACAAACTTATTCATTTTGCCTTAAGAAATAAGTTTCTCATTATGGCTGCTGTTTTTATTCTAATTGCCTTCGGTATTTATGCCTTTGAAAAACTCCCCATTGATGCCTTCCCTGATGTAACTACCATTCAGGTACAGGTTATCTCAAAAGTGCCGGGGATGTCTCCTGTAGAAGTGGAGCAGCTTGTAACCTTTCCATTAGAGGTGGAGTTTATGGGACTTCCCGGAAAGACCGAACTCAGGTCTGTAACGAAATTTGGTTTTTCTGTAATTACGGTAGTCTTTGAGGATGGGACTGATATCTACTGGGCGCGTCAGATTGTCCTTGAGCGATTAATTCAGGCTAAAGAGAAACTCCCAAAAGGTGCAGAAGTAATGCTTGGTCCAATAGCAACAGGTNNATGGAATTCAGGACACTTCAGGACTGGGTGGTGAGACCTATGCTCCGCACAGTCCCGGGTGTTGCAGATGTGAACAGTCTTGGAGGTTATCCAAAACAGTATCAGGTAATGGTCAATCCTGACCATCTCAGGAAATATAATCTCACACTGCGTCAGGTCTTTGAGTCTGTAGAAAAGAACAATGCCAATGTAGGAGGGGGATATATCCGACATCAGCAAGAAGCTTACGCAATCCGCGGACTCGGTCTGATTCAGTCCATCCGTGATATTGAAGAAATAGTTGTCTTCTCTGTAGATGGCATCCCAATATACCTGAGGGATGTGGCAGATATTAAAATAGGCTCCCGCTATCGTCTCGGTGGTGTAACAGCCGATGGTAAGGGTGAGGCAGTAGAGGGGCTTGTCCTCATGCTTAGGGGTGGTAACAGTCGTGAGATTGTGAGTGCTGTTAAGGAAAGGGTAAAAGAGATTAACAATATTTTGCCTGAGGGTGTATCGATAAAACCTTTCTATGACAGGACAGAATTGGTGGAGCTGGCACTTTTCACCATAGAGAAGGCACTTATGGAAGGGGTTTTCCTTGTTGTAATTGTCCTTTATCTCTTTTTAAGAAACTTTCGCGGGTCGCTGGTTGTAGCCCTGACCCTGCCCCTTGCCGTCCTCTCAACATTTATCATTATGGAGTATGTAGGATTGACAGCAAACCTCATGACCTTAGGCGGGCTTGCCATATCACTCGGTATGATTGCGGATGCCTCCATTATTCAGGTGGAGAATGTCCAGAGGCACCTATCTGAAAAAGGCACAGAAAAACATACTGTTCTAACGGTTTTAGAATCTATCCTTGAGGTGAGAAAGCCNNAGGGAATGGAGGGGAAGATGTTCAGCCCCCTCGCATTTACAGTGGTCATTGCCCTCCTCTCTTCTCTCATCCTTTCCATCTTTGTCGTCCCTGTCCTCTGCCTCATCTTTCTAAAGCCCACTGAAGAGAGAGAGAGTTTTATTATAAGGGGGGCAATCTATATTTACCGGCCAATCCTATCCTTTGCAATGAAACAGAGATGGATAGTCCTCACCATTGCAATATCCCTGTTTATAGGAAGCCTTCTCCTCGCCCCTTTTATAGGAAGGGAATTTATCCCAAATATGGACGAAGGTACTATTGTCATCAATATTATGAGGCTTCCAAGCATATCCCTTGAAGACTCACTCAATATCTCAACCATTGTAGAGAAGGAATTGATGAAACTCCCGGAGGTTGAAACCGTTGTAAGCAGAACTGGAACTGATGAGATCGGAGCCGATCCGATGGGACCTGAGCTATCCGATGTATTTGTAACCTTGAAACCACAAGAGGGATGGCGATTTAAGACAAAGTTGGAGCTTCAGGAAAATATGCGTGATGCTATTGAAAAGATTCCCGGTATTGCCTTTGTCTTCTCCCAACCTATTCAGATGAGGGTGGATGAGCTTGTCTCAGGCGTAAGGGCACAGATTGCAGTAAAGCTTTTTGGCGAGGATATGAAGACCCTTCAGGAGAAGGCATCTCAGATTGCATCTGTTTTAAAAGGTATAAGGGGTATTGGCGACCTGCGGGTTCAGCAGATTGCAGGACAGTATTATCTGGAGATTCAGGCAGACCGCAGTGCGATGGCTCGTTATGGTATCAATATCGCTGATTTAAACGAGGTGGTGGAGATGATCAGGATAGGAAAGATGGTCTCCGAGTTTATCGAGGGAGAGAGGCGATTCGGTATTGTGATAAGACTTCCGGATAGTTGGAGCAAGAATACGGAGACAATCGGTAATCTCTTTGTGACTGCTTCCAATGGCGTCCGCATACCTCTAAAAGAAATTGCAGGTATTCAAATAAAGGAGGGACCCTCAAGTATAGATAGGGAAGAGGGACAGAGGAGAATCGTAATAGAGGCAAATGTAGAGGGGAGGGATATTGTAAGCTTTGTGAATGAGGGGCAAAGGCTGCTCTCCCAGAAGGTTAAACTTCCGGTCGGCTATTATGTCTCATGGGGCGGACAGTTTGAGAATCAGCAGAGGGCTATGAAAAGGCTATCCATCGTTGTTCCACTCTCCATTGCCCTTATCTTCTTCCTTCTCTTCTCAACTTTCAATTCGGTAAGATATGCCGCACTCATACTCCTGAATCTTCCTATGGCATTGATAGGCGGGATTTTTGGATTATGGATTTCAGGGCAATATCTAAGTGTCCCTGCATCTGTTGGGTTCATTGCACTCTTCGGAGTAGCAGTCTTAAACGGCATAGTCCTTGTCTCATACATTAATAGGCTTCGTGAGGAAGGCATGAGTGTAGAGGAGGCGGTTATCACAGGCTGTGAAAAGAGATTGAGACCCGTCCTCATGACAGCAATGGTTGCTATACTTGGATTAATTCCCATGCTCTTTGCCACAGGGCCCGGCTCTGAGATACAAAAGCCTCTGGCAACGGTAGTCATTGGCGGTCTCATAACATCAACACTTTTAACACTCATTGTATTGCCAACCCTCTACAAATGGTTTGAGGAGAAGAGGGTGGAGTTTTAAATGAGAGGAGGTGATTCAAATGGAAAAAATAGGAGGTGTATTATTTGTATTGTTTATAGCAGCAGGATTTATTGGGTGTTATAAACAGGTTTCCAGTGAGGCAATAACTCCTGTGGATGTTGAGGTTGTGGAATTAAATGCATCGTTACCTTCCTCTGAGGAATCTGATATACTTATAACGACCCACATAAAGAAGGCATCATATCACTTCAGCCCAAGGACAGCAGAGACACCCTATACATTTATTTTGTCAATAAATGGTAAAGAGATTAAAGAGACTCTCAAAGGTGTTGAAGATGTGGAATCTAAAATAGATGCTGAAAGAGGAGAAGGAATCCACTATGCCTTAAAAAAACGGTTAAGACTCAAACCGGGAAAATATGAGATAATCTTAAAATCAGAAGACGGTAAATCTGCCAAAATCAAGACAGAACTAAAAGGAGGTAAACTTCACACATTAAGATTTGACCCTGTTTACGGTTCTCCAAAGTTTGGTCGTTCAAAGCATTTCCGTGAGGGGGTTATATATTATGAAATTTATCTGGATGATAATGAGATTTTAAAATAAGAATGGAGGTAATAATATGGGTAAAAGATTAATCCTATTCAATGTATCTGTTGTAATATTTGCCATTTTGTTTTTCGGGTTCTTCCAAAATGTTGAAGCGCGGCATTTAAAACTCTATGGTCCTCAAAGGCCTGAAAAAGGGGTTACATGGGTAACATATATAAATGACTATATCCCTTCTTCTTCTATTCCATCTGCAACAGGTGATGTGGGAAATGTAATGTATCATGAGATTGAAATAGAGACAGGTATTACCGAGCGATGGTCTCAATCCATCTATTTTGACGGTGATAGTCAATCGGGAAGCCCTGTCGCAAGCGATAATAACTTCAGGGTCAACTTGATAAAGACTGAATTTAATATCTCTATATTTGAAAGTAGGTGGTTTGATTTTCGTCTGAACAATGAATGGGCATTTAAGTCAGGAAATTATACAGATCCTCTTTCACAGGAGAAATATTCGGATAGTACTGAGTTGAGGACAATATTTTCAAAGTCTATAGACTCATTCGCTATTATTATCAGCCCGGGATTTTTCTACAGATATACAGATGACCCCTTGGGACTAACTTATTTCTATGCAAATGCAATTCAGTATGGACTTTCAGATAAGGTTACACTTGGATTGGAGTTTCACGGAGATTTAGGGGAAATGAAGACGGCTTCTGAACAGTCCCATTATATCGTCCCTAATATTGATATCCAGTTACATGAAAAAGCACTTCTGAGTATAGGTATTGGGGTGGGGTTAAATGAGCAGGCAGAAAAATATACATTCAGAAATTCATTACAGCTTAGTTATCAATGGTGATTTATAGTGAAGGCAATAAATAACTTGTAGGGCAAGCCTTCAGGCTTGCTTATTCGCAGGGCTAAAGCCCTGCCCTACATCAAGTTATTTATTGCCGTTAGTATAGTAAAGGATGACACAGAATAAAACCTCTGGTTATTACAGAAATGAATTTAATAAGATAGCATGGCTGTATGACCCCTTAATCCGTTCACTTGCATTTTTTCTTGGAGGAGAGAGAAAAATAAGAAGGAGGGTTCTTAACTTATTAAATCTTAAAGCAGGTGATAAGGTTCTTGATGCTGCCTGCGGCACAGGGACATCTGCACTCATAATGACAGAAATGATTGGTGCAAATGGCGAAGTGGTAGGGATAGACCTTTCACCTAATATGCTTGCAGTGAGCGAAGCGAAACTGATAAAGATTGCAAAAAATAAGATTGCTTCGCCTTTGGCTCGCAATGACAATGTTAAATCACAAAATATCTCCTTTCTCAATACAAATTCAGAGGATATCCCGTATCCTGATAACTATTTTGATAAAGCCCATATTTCTCTGGCACTACATGAGATGATACATGAGGGGAGGGTTAATACCTTGATGGAAATGCACAGGGTGCTTAAACCCTCCGGAGTTTTTGTAGTAGCGGATTTTGGTAATCCCGTAGGGCGATTGGCAAAATTTTTATTCAAAATCCTTATGCTTGTAGAGACTGATACGGCAAGGGATATGGTAGAGAGGGGTTTGTTGAATGAGATAAAGGATGCTGGATTTATTGTGGAAGAGGTTATAATATTATTAGGAGGCATTGCCCAGATTATCAAGGCTGTAAAATTATAGGATTTATTATGCGGGTTGGCATTCTAATTAATTAATCTTCCTACAGTCTTCATAAAATCATTGAAATCACTTATGTCTTTTCTTGAATATTCAAGTATATTTTTATCATCAATCTCCCAATATCTGTGAATCAGCTTATTGCGGAATTTTACCATTTTCTTTAGCTTCATTGATAAATCGCTTGCCAAAAAACCTTCTTTTTCTAATATCTCAAAGCATTCGCCAAAAACCGCTACACCCTTATTGAATTTTTTAGCCGCAATGTGGACACAAATACTTCCCACCGCTTCAATTGATTGTAAAAGATAATATTTAACTGCCGCGATGTTTTCTTTCTTTGCCCAAAATTGCTGATTCTCTAAAGCGGCTAATCTCTTAATTTCTGTTAAGGCTTCGTTGATTTCAGAAAATCTTTGTTTTATTTTTTCTTTGTCTATTTCCATAAATTATGCAGGGATTAATTCATACAAAGATTGTTGAGCTATATGTTCATTAGCAATGGCATCCAAAGAAGTGTTTTCTATTATATCTGTCAAAAACTTTTCGTCTCGTGAAAACAATATTTGACCTCTCGTTAATATATTATTAAGAAGATTGCCGGGTGCAAAATTCAATATCTTAACTTCTATAAGACTAAAAGAGATGCCGCAGGTTTCGGCTGCCATTATTGAGAATCTTAATTCATCATCAAAAACTTCGCTGGACGATTTTTTATAATCTTTCATATAAATGCCAATATCAATGTCTCTAAATGATGGGGCGTCTAAAAAAGAGCCGAAAACAAAAGCAAAAATCACATTTCTTTCTTTCAAAAAAGCCTGCTTAATTTTCTGAATTATTTCCTGTCTCTCTTGAAATGGTATTGATAAATATTCTTTCATAGCAGTATTAATTTCTGTGCATTAAATTGGTATTTATAATATATCATATGTTGGGAAAAATCCAGCAATTCCAGCAGGCAATTAAATAAGGTCAAGAGTAATAGATTTACAGCGAAAGAGGTGATAATATTATTTATAGGCATGGCACGGGTTATCAAGGCTGTAACCTTTAAGGAGGTGATTTTTATGCCAGAGACAATGCACCAGTATTGGTGGGGTTTTTTGCGGTTTGGACCGATATTTATGATTCTATTCTGGGTTCTTGTAATTGTTGGAATAGTTGCACTGATTAAATGGATAGGAGGTCAGACAGCTACACCGGGTTCAAAAACAGAAGAATTAGCCCTTGAGATTCTCAAGAAGAGATATGCGAAGGGTGAGATAAGTAAGGAGGAGTTTGAGGAGAAGAAAAAAGATATTTTATGAAAACTGTTGAGTTGAAAGTTGATGGACTCTGCTGTAGTGATTGTGCGATAAAGGTAGAAAATGTCTTAAAGGCTACCAAAGGGGTTAAGGATATAAAGACCCTCATTACTACAGAAAAGGCTATTGTCACCTATGATGAGATAGAGGTTGAGCAAGGGGAGATTATTGAAAAGATTGAAGGGATTGGACATGAAGTCAGTGGTCAGTGGTCAGTGGTCAGTGGTCAGGAAACACCAAAGAAAATAAACTTATACGATACACTTCGTTTTACCTTTATTATTACTATTGGTATTGTTGCCCTTGGCGAAATAGGACTTGAGTATTTTGGACTCCTAAAAAGAGGGATAGAGATAATCCCCCTTCCTGTTACAATCCTTGCAATATTGTTTGGCGGATACCCTATATTTAAAAAGGCATTTTTTGGAGTTCTAAATAAACAGATAAATGTTGATTTGATGATGAGCGTTGGAATCATTGGCGCTGCTGCAATTGGTGAGTTTAAATCTTCCATGTTAATTGTATTCTTTATGAGCATTGCGCACTATTTAGAGGAGTTCACTGTAACAAGGTCAAGGCAGGCAATAAAAGAGCTTATAAAACTTGCACCAAAGACAGCGAGGATAAAACTAAACGGCAGGGAGATAGAGGTTGAGACTAAGGAATTAAAGGCGGGTGATATTGTTATCGTGAGACCGGGTGAGAAGATACCTGTTGACGGAGTTATCTTAACAGGCTCAAGTTCTGTAGACCAGTCACCTATCACTGGCGAGAGTATCCCTGTAGAGAAAGGCATTGGAAATGATGTCTTTGCTGCTACCCTTAACAGGAGCGGTTATTTAGAGATTAAGACAACGAAGGTTGGAAAGGATACAACTCTTGGCAAGATTATAAAACTCGTGGAAGAGGCTGAGGCTCATAAGGCACCAGTTCAGAAATTTGCCGATAGGTTTACCACATATTTTTTACCATCTGCGTTAAGTTTTGCCCTCATCACATATCTAATTTCAGGTAAAGCCATTTATGCCATTGCAGTCCTTATTGCAGCATGTCCATGTGCAGTTGG
>DNJG01000040.1:10310-10447 GCA_003489165.1 Nitrospinota bacterium
AGGCTTGCAGCATCAATAGAAAAGCACTCAGAACATGCCATAGCCTCTGCAATTATTGAAAGGGCAGAAAAGGAGGGAATCTCAATACCAGAGCCAGAGGGCTTTAAATACTTAATAGGCCGCGGTATCACAGGAAG
>DNJG01000040.1:10618-10743 GCA_003489165.1 Nitrospinota bacterium
TCGGAGGGTTATAAGGTCTGTATGATTGGTGACGGTGTAAATGATGCACCTGCACTGGCACAGTCTGATGTAGGGATTGCAATGGGTGTAGCAGGGACAGATGTGGCAATAGAGGCATCTCATGT
>DNJG01000147.1 GCA_003489165.1 Nitrospinota bacterium
TTGTTACGGATGGCTCAAGGGTTTTGGGATTGGGCAATCTCGGCGCAAGGGCTGCAATGCCTGTTATGGAGGGAAAGTCTGTTATATTTAAAACTTTCGGTGGCATTCATGCTGAATTGTGAAACACTTTGGAGCCGCAATATCTTCAAGACAGATGGCACCAAATGTCGGGGAAATGGCAGTAACCACCCTGATAATTTCCTCTGTATTCTGTGTCTCAAGACAAATAGGAATCGCATCAATGCCACCGAAAGTTTTAAATATAACAGACTTTCCCTCCATAACAGGCATTGCAGCCCTTGCGCCGAGATTGCCCAATCCCAAAACCCTTGAGCCATCCGTAACAATGGCAATAGTATTACCACGGCAGGTATATTTAAAGGCATTAACAGGATTTTCTGCTATCTTAAGTGCCGGTTCTGCTACTCCTGGTGTATAGACAAGGCTCAGGATAGATTCATCCTTTATGGGTATCTTGCAGTCAATCCCGATAACCCCCCTGTGTCTTCGGCGGTATTCAAGCGAATTGTTTGTAGACATATCGGATACGATGCAAAGGATATAATTTTTCTTTGTTTGCTGTCAACTAATTTGACAATTTTTAAAAAAGATAATAGAATTACCCAAAATTTCCTCAGGGGAAGCTTAATGATGCAGATTAAAAGATATGGAACATCTAAGGGTATTGATCCTAAACAGCACTTATGAACCTTTGCAGTTCTGTAATGCCCGTCGGGCAATAGTAATGGTTCTTAAAGGAAAGGCTGAGCAGATAGAGTGTGACGGCAAGGTCTTTCGCTCCCCCACAATTTCCTTCAGACTCCCCACTGTTATCCGCCTTGTAAACTTTATAAATATACCTTATAAAGGAATAGTCTCTTTCAGTAAGAAGAATGTCTTCAGGAGGGATAATCACACCTGTCAATACTGCGGAAAAAATCACGGGGAGCTCACAATTGATCATATCATCCCTAAATCAAGGGGCGGAGATACATCATGGGAGAATGTGGTAGTGGCATGCCAGGAATGTAATTTAAGAAAAGGAAATAAAACCCCAAATGAAGTGGGGATAAGATTAATGAGAAAGCCGTATATACCACATTTTATGATTCACAATTCTGTTTACAATTCTGCTCCAAAATCTTTTGTAGAAAGCTGGAGCAAGTATGTCTCTCTAAAACTGCCTATGGCTTAAAAATCATGGGGCGCAGATGATAGCAGTGTTAATCTGCGTCCAAACAATGCCTTAGTCAGTAAAAGTCTGTGGAAAATAGAGGAAAATAATGAGACTTGTTGAGTGGGTTGGAGGGAAGATATTGGCAGCACTCAATTATATTGCCGCCTTATATTCACTTATCCATAGATCTATAGCCAGCCTCCCTGTTAAGAAAAAGCATGACAGGGAAGTGGCTATCAATGTAATTTTAAAACAGATCATCTTCACAGGTATTGATGCCATCCCTGTAATAAGCAGTATTGCACTCATGGTAGGGGCAATCATAATAATCCAGTCTGTAACACAGCTGCCAAAGGTAGGCGGTGATGAGTTTATAGGCAAGATACTTGTGCTGGTCGTTATAAGGGAGCTTGGTCCGATTCTAACTACATTTGTAATTATTGGTCGTTCAGGCTCTGCCATACCTACAGAACTTGGTTATATGAAGATCAGGTCTGAGTTAGAAGCCCTGGAGGTAATGGGAATAGACCTCATTAGATATATAGTAATGCCGAGGATAGTGGGGTTTGTAGCATCAACCCTTGCACTGCTAATATATTTTGATGTGGTTGCCATAGTGGGAGGATTTATCATATCCAAAATGAGTATAACTACCCATTTCACTGATTTCTTGTATATCTTAATAAAATCTATGACCTTTACGGATATATTAATATCAACATTAAAAGGGATTATATTCGGGATGACAGTAGCAGTAGTGGGATGTTATCACGGATTATCCGTTCATAGGTCTGTTACAGAGGTCCCCCAGCAGACAACAAGGGCTATAATAAATTCCATTATTATATGTTTTATACTAAACAGTCTGATTACAATAATTGGGTATATATAAAGGATGCCTGATTTAATTATAAAGATGTCTGATGTGGATTTTTCATACGGCGAGATAAAAGTTCTTGATAGCTTTTCAATGGAGGTGTATAAAGAAGAGGTATTTATAATTGCAGGAGCAAATGAATCAGGAAAAAGCAGTGTACTAAAGCTGTGTGCAGGGCTCTTGGAGCCGTCAAGAGGCAAAATAACATTGAAGGGTATAAACCTTGATGAAACTACAGAACTTGAAATGAGAAGATTGAGGCTCGGTATAGGCTATCTGTTTCAACATCCGGCTTTGATAAGCAATATGACGGTATATGATAATGTTGCCCTTCCTTTAAGGTATCACACTGATTTAAGTGCAGATGATATTAAAAAAAAAGTTGAAGAAAAGCTGGAATTACTGGGTATAATAAAGGAGAGTAAGGTTTTTCCGAGTGTCCTTTCATACAATAAAAGGAGGCTTGCAGGTATAGCGAGGGCAATAATTATGGATCCTGAAATATTGATATTTGACGAGCCTGCCGCGGGGCTTGACCCCCTTGGTTACAGGACTGTTATTGCTTTCATAAAAAAACTTAAAAACGAACTCAGAAAGACAATGCTGATTACAGTCAACAGCGCTACAGGGGCAATGGCATTCGGAGACAGGGTAGGAATAATAAAGGATGGCAGATTCATACTTAGCGGCAAAACTGAGGATTTAAAGAAAAGTGAAGACCCTTATGTGAAAGGACTTTTCTTTTAAAATAAAAAACTTGATGAAACCACAGACACAGATAAACACAAATTTTAACGCTTTATTTTTTTAATCTGTGAAATCTGCGTAATCTGCGGTTAAATATTTTTGATACATGAAAATGCATTATTCTCACAGGCTATCTGCAAGTCAGAAGGAGAAGATTGTAGGACTCTTTATTATCATCCCCCTGATAATACTCCTCGTGGTATTTCTTTTCGTTGGAAGGACAAAACACTTTTTTGAAGAGAAATATAAAATCAAGGCTGTGTTCAAGGAAGGAGAGGGATTAAAGGCAGGCATCCCTATAATACTGTCCGGCATTGATATTGGAGCCATCAAGTCTNNGGCAGGTTTCATAGGGGAGCAGAGAATCAAAATATCTCCGGGCTCACCGGCTCTTCCAATAATCCCTGATGGCGGCAAGATTAATGTAGAAGAGGGAATGGCGATAGAGGATATAGTAAACAGGGTTAGGCCGGTCCTTGAAAATGTTGAAAAAACACTGAATAAAATAGCAGAGGTTGCAGGTAATATCCCCTCCACCGCTGTCAGCGATATACTCGACAATACAAAATCTATTACAGATAATATAAAATCTATCACAAACAATGTAAACGAGGGAAAGGGGACTGCCGGAGCGATTTTAACTGAAAGGGATTTGTATAATAATATAAATGAAACCGTTAAAAAGGCTGATACTGCAATGCAGAAGATAAATGATATACTCGTTAAAGTTGATAATACATCAGGACACCTTCCTGAAATTACACAGAGCATAAGAAAAGAACTCCCTCCAATATTAGAAGATATGCGGGGAACCCTCAAAAATGTAAAAGAGTCATCGGCTGAACTGCCTGCCATATTAGACTCAACTCAAAAAATAATGAATAAGATTGAAGAAATATCAGCAAGGCTGCCTGCAATAATGGAAAATTTAGAAAAGATAACAAACAATATAAAAGAGGCATCAGGGGAGATGCCTGCGATTGCAGACTCGGCGAGGGATAGTGCGGAAGATGCAAATAACATAATAAAAGGTGCAAAAAACAGCTGGCCTATAAGCGGTTTTGTGCAGGAAGAGAAGGAAACAAAGATTCCAACCGGAGAGAGGGTGAAGAATGAATAACAGAAGTCAGAAGCCAGAAGCCAGAAGACAGAAGCCAGAAGACAGAGGTTTTTTTACAGTATTTATTCTGTTTTCTGTTTTCTGTTTTCTGTCTTCTGTTTTTGCCTCTTGTGGTGGGGGAAAAGAGATAAAGTCATTACCAGAAGGACAGAGGAGGGTTATCAGCCTTATAAATCAGGGGCATAAATATTATATTGATGGAAACCTGTCAAAGGCATTAGGATATTATAAAAATGCACTTGAATTGAGCCACAGCATTGACTTTCAGGAAGGGATTGTAAAAGGGCTTAATGGAATAGGAACTATAAAACATGCAAGCGGAGATGATGAATATGCAATTAAAGATTTTCAGTCCGCAGTTCATATAAGTGAAAAGATTAATAATAAAAAATTATTATCGGACAGTCTTGGAAATATGGGGAAGGTATCTTCTTCTAAGGGCGATTTAGAAAATGCGATTGAATATAATCAAAAGGCACTTAATATTGCCAAAGAGATTGGAGATGATGAGGGGAAGGCTGTAAGACTTAATAATATTGGAATGATATATAAAAAACAGGGGAGATTAGACGAGGCCATTGCCATGTTTAATGATTCCCTCAGAATAAACGAATCTACAAAAAATAAAGGTGAAATGGCTGTAAATTTGAGCAATATCGGAGGAATATACGAGGCAAAGAGTGATTTAAACAAAGCCCTTGAATATTATAAAAAGGCATTGGAAGTTGATAAGGAAATAGAATATAAAAGAGGAATTGTAATAGATTTAAAAAACATTGCCACTGTATATAAGGCAATGGGAAAGATTGAAGAGGCAGAAGATTACAAACAAAGGGCAGAAAGAATTTACAAAGTTCTGGAGAAGTCAAAGACCCCGCTATAAAGAAGCTGTTCTATAATTATTATTCTTGGCATATCGGGATAACAGAATTAAAAGAATAGTTACTATAGAGCATATATAGGCAAACACATCGCCATATTGTGTATAAAAAGTCTTTTGTAATAAGCCTGTATTTATCTCTCCTGTTACATAAGTAGCGACAAAGATATCTGTCTCCTTAGCAATCTTTCCAGTTGGCTCGATTATACCGCTAATGCCAGTATTTGCAGCCCTGACTACCGGGATGCGGTTCTCAACAGCCCTGAACGCAACCATTGCTATATGCTGAGATGAGGCAGCAGTCTTTCCATACCAACCGTCATTTGTAATATTTACTAAAAACTCTGCACCATTCTTTACAAACCTCCTAACCAAATCAGGAAAGATTACCTCAAAACATATAAGAGTCCCAAAGAAATTTTGGATTTTGGATTTCGGATTTCGGATTTCAAATATGGTATATTCCTCACCACTCTTATATTCACCAACCCCCTCAACCATCTTATCAATGAAAAATAATATCTTCCTTAATGGGACATATTCACCAAATGGAACGAGGTGAATCTTATCATATTTACCAACAACATCCCCTTCTCGGGATAGAAGATATGCCCTGTTATAAGATACTACTCCATTATCTTTTATCTCATACCCCGGCGTGCCAAAGAGCATAAAACTCCCGCTATTTTTAGCAAGTTCAATCATCTTTGGTCCAAAATTTCTATCAGCTTGAAAATAGAATGGTGTGGCTGATTCAGGCCAGACAATCAAATCAGGTTTCTCACGAGAAGCCTGCATAGTAAGATTTACATGAGCATCAAATACCTCACTTTGATATGAATCATCCCACTTCCTATTCTGCTCAATATTCCCCTGAATAAGTGCAATCTTAAGTGGTGAGTGGTGAGTTGTAAGTGGTGAGTTAAAGAGACTTAATTTCCAAAATCCATACGCTGAAGAAGTTATAATTAAGAAGGCAGTTACAAGAATATATCTTGTTACGAACCGTCTTCTATCCTTTTCATATATACTTTCTATAAAGGAGGCTGTAGCTGTATTAACCATCACAATTATAAAAGACACGCCATATACACCCGTAATATCTGCTGCCTGAATAATCGGAAGTATCTTAAATTGAGAATAGCCGAGGCTTGCCCATGGAAAACCTGTTAAAAAATGCGACCTGATAAGCTCCAATGAAACCCACAGAAAGGGTGCTAATATATATTTTAAGGGGTAAGAAGTAAGGGATAAGAGATAAGTAAAAATGGATACATAAATGGCAAGATAGCCTGATAATAAGATAAGGACAGCAATGCCTATTGGCAAAGGGATGCCTCCATATTTTGTCATTGCAATTACTATCCAGTAAATGACGCCACTATAAAATACAAAACCTGCTATGAATCCTAATTTTAAAGATGTAAGGGGAGATGTTCTTCTCGTGGCAATAAAAAGCGGGACAAGAGACACCCATGCCAGTATCTCAAAATTAAAACCGGGAAATATTGATATAAGAAAAATCCCCGAAAGGAGGGATGCCAAATAAAGTTTATAATTACTCATTTCATTTTTTCAAATTTCTCTTTTGGCAGGCCGCAGGATGGGCAAACCCACTTATCAGGCAGAGCCTCAAACTTTACCCCAGATTTTATTCCACCTTTCTGGTCGCCAAGCATCGGATTATAGATATATCCACAGGGGCATCTCCACAGTTCCCCCATGATTGATTGAACATCCATTGTCACCATAAATCCCTCTGACTTTTAAATAGTATATCCTATTATTATATTAAGGTGGAAGCAGGATTTTTTAAAACGCTTGAACATAATTTTAATTTGACATCAATTTATCATAAGTTTATAATCCACACCTTGAAAGCAATTTAAGGAGGACTATATTTATGTTAAAGATGAAAAGATTTTTAGTTGGTTTAACTGCTGTAATGGTCTTTACCCTGTTCTTTGGACAGGCATTTGCCACAAGCGAGAAGGCAGGCATAACTGCGGATGAAGCATTAAAGATGCTGCTGGATGGAAATGTGAGATTTGTTCAGGGCAAGCAGGAATCAAAAAAGTTAGGTGACGACAGACGAAAGGAACTTGTAAAGGGGCAGAGCCCTATTGCTATAATATTGAGTTGTTCTGATTCAAGGGTCCCTCCTGAGCATATATTCAATCAGGGGCTTGGAGATATCTTTGTTGTAAGGGTTGCTGGAAATGTGGCTGACCCGATTGAACTCGGAAGTATAGAATACGGCGCCGAACATCTGAATGTCCCGCTTGTAATAGTTTTAGGCCATAAATTCTGCGGTGCTGTAAAGGCAACTGTCGCAGGCGGCAAGCCTGAAGGAAATATTGATGCTATAGTTAAGAAAATCAATCCTGCAGTTGATATAGCAAAGAAAAAGGCTAAAGATAAAGATGCCCTGCTGGATGCTGCCATTGATGAAAATGCAAAACTTACAGCCAAAACGCTTATAGAAAAAAGTGACATACTAAAACACCTTGTCCATGAAGGAAAACTCAAAATTGTTGTTGGCGTTTATGATTTGGCAAGCGGAAAGGTAGAACTTCTTAATATGGGAGAAGAAGGCAAAGTTAGCGGAGAACATACAGGACATACAGAACACAAACATTAAAACCATAAGATGTAAGCCACAAAGAGTGAAATATCTCTTTGTGGCTTACATCTTACTATTCAATACTCTGTGCCTTCTGGAGCTTGCCGCTGTAGTCTATGTAGAGGGTCTTCCATTCTGTGAATATATCAAGGGCTGTTGTGCCGCCCTCTCTGTGACCATTACCTGTCTGGTTTACCCCTCCGAATGGCAGATGAACCTCTGCACCAATCGTGGATGAGTTTATATATGTGATGCCTGCGTATATATCCCTCATGGCAACAAATGCCTTATTCACATCCTGAGTATAGATAGACGATGACAGTCCATATTTTATTCCATTAACAACATCTATTGCCTCCTCAAGACTATTAACTGTTATTATGGAAACAGTGGGGCCAAATATTTCTTCCTGTGCAATCCTCATATTCCTATCCACATCTACAAATATAGTTGGTTTGTAAAAATAACCCTTCTCACATTCTTTATCCTTACACATCTCACCACCTACAAGTAATTTTGCACCCTCACCCTTTCCTGTCTTAGTATAATCATGAACCTTATTTAACTGGGATTCATTTATAATAGGACCCACATCAGTATCAGGTAAAAGTCCATCTCCACATCTCAGTGCCTTTGCCCTTTCTGAAAATCTTAAGATAAAGTCTTTTGCAACAGACTTATGCACCACAACCCTGCTCGCCGCCGTGCATCTCTGACCTGTTGTTCCGAAACCTCCCCATGTTGCACCTTCTACAGCTAAATCCAGATTTGCATCACCCATTATAATAATTGCATTTTTACCCCCCATTTCAAGAGAGCATCTCTTCATCTTATGGGCGCAATCTGTCGCCACAAATCTACCCACATCGCTTGAGCCTGTGAAAGAAACGAGTTTTATATCCTTATGTAAAATTAGAGGTTCCCCTACCTCTGTTCCTGTTCCAGTAACCATATTCAAAACACCCTTTGGCAGTCCAGCATCTTCAAAAAGTTTTACAAAATTTACTGCTGAAAGCGGCGTATCAGAGGCAGGTTTAAAGATAACAGTATTTCCAGTAACCAATGCAGGTGCAATCTTCCATGATGGTATTGCCATAGGAAAATTCCACGGTGTTATAGCAGCAACAACTCCGATGGGTATTCGGACAGACATACAGAATTTATTCGGTAATTCAGACGGTGTAGTATCTCCGAATAACCTCCTCCCTTCTCCTGCAACATAATAGGTCATATCAATCGCTTCCTGCACATCACCCCTCGTCTCCTTCAGCACCTTTCCCATCTCCATCGTCATATCACGGGCATAATCCTCTTTTCTCTTAACAAGCATCTCTGCTACACGATAAAGAATCTCTGCCCTCTTTGGTGCAGGAAATTTCCTCCACATCTCCGCAGAACTTTTTGCAGACTCCACAGCCCTGTTCACATCCTCTGCATTTGACTTCTGAAAAATCCCAACAACCTCAGCTTTATTTGCGGGATTCCTGTTCTCAAATGTCTTTCCTGAAACAGACTCCACCCACTTACCATTTATAAAATTTTTATATATTGCTGGCATAAAAACCTCCCATTATTCTATAAGCCTAATAAATCGGAAAAGGAAAACATGAATAAAACGCAGATGAACGCAGAAACTACACAGATTGGCACAGATTTAATTTATTAAAATTATCAGCGAGAATCCTTTTCTTCTGTGAAAATCTGCGTTCTATAATTTTTGTTTAACAAACTGCAACCTCATTTTTGGAAGAGAGAGTTAATTCTTTATAGTTAGGCTATAGCATGTTGAACAGGACTTACTTCAACAATAACCTTTTTCAGTTCTTCACCCACAACAACACTTGCATTTAATACTTCCAACCCAGCAAGCCTGCCATCGGGACCGTAATTTGCGATTACATCTTCACTTAGTTCCTTGTTTTGAGCAGTCCCCGGTTCAAGTGGTCTAAACTCAATGTAAAGTGCATCGACTTCTGCATCATATTGAATTTTCATATTTCACCTCCTCATTAGAATAATATACCTTAACGGTTATTACTACAATCTCATCAGGTTCATCTGCAAAAATAGGTTCTACAATTTTGTATTTATAAAATCTGTGATTAGTTAATGCTTCCTTGTTGAAATCAAATCGGTATTTTGATTGAAACTTGCCCATTTTTGCAGATTTCCATTTACCCATTCTAATAGTTGTAATAACATCTTCTTCAGAAGCTCCTCTCAAATTCATTTGCAATCTTGCATGGTTAGAAAATCTAATTGGCTTCATTATATACTGAATTGGACTGCACCCCTGAGACTGGACATTTTAAGTTAGAGCAATCAGACAGGTTTTTTGGATTTTTAAGTGCATTCTCTCAAACTCATCCGGTGGTCTGTAACCAAGGGATGAATGCAAACGCTTTTGATTATACACATGTTCTATGAAATATGGAAGTCTCTTTTGAACATCAGATAGAGTCTGATATTCCCAGAGATAGACTTCCTCG
>DNJG01000034.1 GCA_003489165.1 Nitrospinota bacterium
CTTAATCAGATTCGGCTCAAGGGTAGATATTTTTCTGCCTCCTGACACTGAGCTTGCCGTAAAGGTGGGGGATAAGATAAAGGGAGGAATAAATATCATAGGGAGATTAAAGGTATGAAACTTAAAAAGGGTGTCTATATAATCCCGAATTTGTTTACCACTGGAAATTTTTTCTGCGGGTTCTATGCCATAATTTCAGTGTTCAATCAGCAGTTTTATAATGCCGCAGTAGCGATTATTGTTGCAATTATATTTGACGGGCTTGATGGGAAGATTGCAAGGCTTACCCATTCTTCCAGTGATTTTGGATTGGAATACGATTCTCTATCAGACCTTATATCCTTTGGGCTGGCACCGGGTCTGCTGGTATATTCATGGGTCTTACAGCCATTTGGAAGAATCGGCTGGCTTGCGGCATTTTTATTTGTTATTTGTGGTGCCTTAAGGCTTGCCCGATATAATGTTCAGGATACATCAGATGTGAGAAACCTTGACTTTACAGGGCTTCCGATTCCGGCGGCGGCAGGTGTAATCGCATCTACTGTGATAATGGCAAAAGACCTTCTCTTTGTGGAGAAGATAGAGCCATTTATTTTGGTAATGACGGTATATCTACTCGCCTTTCTGATGGTGAGCAATATAAGGTACAGAAGTTTCAAAAGGCTCGATTTAAGAAAGAAAAAGCCCTTTAATATTCTGGTATTTGCAATCTTATTTATTTACATTATTGCAACCATACCAGAACTTATGATTTTTGTAATAACCGTTATATATGCATTGTCAGGTCCTGTAGAAAGAGTGTTGTTTCATAAAAAGATGAAGCAGGAGGAGATAGTGGATGTAGAGGATAAAACTATTGGAGGTAGTCTGTGAGTAACAGGGTAATAATATTTGATACAACACTGAGGGATGGTGAGCAGTCACCGGGCTTCAGTATGAATATAGAAGAAAAGATTATCATGGCAAAACAGCTTGCAAAACTCAATGTGGATGTCATTGAGGCAGGTTTCCCGATAGCATCTGAAGGGGACTTTGAGGCTGTTAAGGAGATTGCAAGGAATGTAAAGGGTCCGACCATTGCAGGCCTTTCAAGGGTTATTATCAAAGATATTGACCGTGCATGGGAGGCATTAAAATTTGCAAAGAGGAATAGGATTCATACCTTTGTTGCAACATCAGATATTCATCTCAAATATCAGTTAAAAAAGGGGAGGGAAGAGGTGCTTGATGATGCAGTAAGGGGAGTCAAACATGCAAAGAAATATACTAATGATGTGGAGTTCTCTGCAATGGATGCAGTGAGGAGTGATATAGATTACCTCTGCCTTGTTCTTGAGGCTGTTATTGATTCAGGTGCGACAACAGTGAATATCCCTGATACTGTCGGCTATGCAATTCCTTACGAATTTGGAAAGATGATAAAAACTATTAAAGAGAATGTTTCCAATATAGATAAGGCGATTATCAGTGTCCACTGCCACAATGACCTTGGGCTTGCGGTTTCCAATTCAATAAGTGCAGTTCAAAATGGCGCGAGGCAGGTAGAATGCACAATAAACGGCATCGGAGAGAGGGCTGGAAATGCCTCAATGGAAGAAGTTGTGATGGCGGTTAAGGTTAGGAGAGATTTTCTCCCATATATTACAAGGGTAAAGACAAAAGAGATTTATAAGACAAGCAGGCTCCTCTGCACAATTACAGGTATATCAGTCCAGCCGAACAAGGCGATAGTGGGTGAGAACGCATTTGCCCATGAATCAGGGATTCATCAGGATGGTGTATTAAAAGAGAGGACTACTTATGAAATCATGACACCTGAATCCATAGGGCTTACAAAGAGCAGGCTCGTCCTCGGAAAACATTCGGGTCGCCATGCCTTTTCAAAGAGGCTTGAAGATTTGGGAATAAAACTAAATAAGATAGAATTGGATAAGGCATTTGTGAGATTTAAAAAACTTGCTGACATTAAAAAGGAGATATTTGATGAAGACCTTGAAGTGATTGTAGAAGATGAGATTGCTAAGGCAGAAGAGGTGTATAAATTAGAATATATCCAAACTACTACTGGAAATCAGACACTGCCCACTGCAACCATTAAACTTAAGAAAGGGAAGCAGATTATTCAGGATGCAGGAATAGGTGATGGACCTGTGGATGCCACCTATAAGGCTATTGAGAGAATAACAGGGATACCCGGAAAACTTATCTCTTATTCAATCAGGGCAGTGACAGGTGGTAAGGATGCTATCGGTGAGGTTGTTGTAAAGGTCAGCTTCAATGGTGAACTGGTTACAGGGAAGGGTGCAAGCACCGATGTTATTGAGGCGAGTGCAAAGGCATATCTCAACGCAGTGAATAAAGTGGCAGGTAAAACAAAAGTTAAGAGAGTTAAAGAGTTGAAGAGTCCGAGAGTCTAATTCAATAACTCCCAAACTCATTAACTCATAAACTTTTTTTATGGCATGGTTTTTAAGGAGCAAAACTCCGAAAGAAAAATTAAAGGTTAAAAAGCTCAATATCCCTGAAGGGCTATGGCTAAAGTGTGATAGCTGTAAGGAGATAATATATAAGACTGAGCTTGATAAAAACTATAGGGTCTGTCCGAAGTGTAATCACCATCACCGGATGAATGCCTCACAGAGAATTTCTCTCTTGGTTGACAATGGGAGTTTTGTTGACATGGACACCCGTATAACCCCTGAAGACCCGCTTAGATTCAGGGATACAAAAAGATATAAGGACAGATTGAGGACATATTCCAAAAAGACAGGGATTAGAGATGCAGTTATTTGCGGTGAGGGGATGCTCAACGGCCACAAGGCCCAGATTTGTGCAATGGAATTTGGTTTCATGGGCGGCAGTATGGGTTCTGTAGTCGGTGAAAAAATAACGAGGGCTATTGAAAGGGCGGCATCTGAAAAAAACCCGCTTATTGCCATATCATGTTCAGGCGGCGCCAGAATGCAGGAGGGGATTCTTTCCCTCATGCAGATGGCAAAGACCTCAGTTGCACTTGCACAACTATCCGAGGCTAAAGTTCCTTTTATCTCTGTGCTAACTGACCCTGTGACAGGCGGTGTTACTGCGAGTTTTGCGATGCTCGGGGATGTAATCATTGCAGAGCCTAATGCACTTGTCGGATTTGCGGGACCAAGGGTCATTGAGCAGACAATAAAACAGAAACTCCCTGAGGGATTTCAGCGGGCAGAGTTTCTCCTTGAACACGGGATGATTGATATGGTTGTTCACAGGAAGGACTTGAAAAATACAATAGGAAAGCTGTTGGATTTACTGGAAAGAACAAAAACTTAATAAGCCACAGAGCCACAGAGAATAAAAAAATAAAAGATTAATTTTGGTCACAGATAAACACAGATTTTTTAGGATTTAAAAAGAAAATAATTTTATTTGTGTTTGATTTGTGTAAATCTGTGTCCCATTTATTCATCTTTTCTCTGTGTCTCCGTGCCTCTGTGGTTAATTTTAAATTTCCTATCCTGTAATCTTCTTTATTTCCCCTTTACCCTCTCTCAATATTATTGGTGAATCTCCTGTAAGGTCAACTATAGTGGATGGCTCTGATATAAGGGGTCCCTCATCAATTATCAGGTCAAGTGAAGACCCAAGCTTATCTTCAATGTCGTCAGGATTATTCAGTTCCTCTTCTGTTGAGATATTTGCACTGGTTGTAATCAGAGGATGTCCTAATTCTTTAACGACGGCAAGGCATATTTTATGGTCGGGTATCCTGATACCCACAGTCTTTTTCTTGCTCATTATCTTTTTTGGTGTTATTGAAGACGCCTCAAGGATAAATGTATAGGGGCCCGGCAGAGATCTCTTCATTATTCTATATGCATAGTTAGATACAATGGCATACTGGCTTATGTCGCTTAAATCAGCACAGATAAAGCTCATGGGTTTATTTTTCTCCCTTTTTTTTATCTGATATATTTTTTCTATCCCCTTCTTATTAAATATATCACACCCTATTCCGTAAATAGTATCTGTGGGATAGGCTATTACTCTGCCGTCCTTTAAAATCTGGACAACCTTTTTTATTAATCTCGGTTGCGGAAAATCCCGATTTATGACAATTCTCATGGTCTAATTCTATAAATATNNTTATTTTTCCTTTGCTTTTCGGCGGTGGATATGCTATAAAACTGAAATCTACGGAAGGATAGACTTTCTATAATATAAACCCCGTAAGATCTTCGGTCTCTTATGGGGTAAACCTCAATTTTTATTAATATTCCGGGGTGCATTATGGACATTAAACTTCATCATAAAATAAATCAATTAGATTCCATATTTTTGGGATTGGATATAGGCTCTGTAAGTGTCAAGACTGTCATTGTAAATCACAACAAGGACATAGTAGAAAATTATTATGAGAGACACAAGGGACAGCCTATCCGGATTGTCTTCAACAGGCTAAGGGATATATTAAATAAAACCCCCATTGAAAATATTTCAGATGTAGCAGTAACAGGCTCCGGCGGCGAATTGGTGGCAAAACTCCTCGGTGCCGATTTTGTCAATGAGATAGTGGCACATGCAAAGGCAGTCGGAAAACTCTATCCCCATATAAGGACTGTTATTGAAATGGGAGGGGAGGATTCAAAGCTCATCCTCTTCAAAGAAGATAAAGGCAAAGACGAGACGGTGTTGGAAGATTTTGCAATGAATACACTATGTGCCGCAGGGACAGGCTCTTTCCTTGACCAGCAGGCTGCCCGCATAGAGGTATCAATAGAAAAAGAGTTCGGCGAGATGGCACTTAAATCAAAATGCCCTCCGAGAATTGCAGGGAGGTGCAGTGTATTTGCAAAGTCAGATATGATTCACCTCCAGCAGATCGGGACGCCTGTTCATGACATTGTTGCAGGGCTCTGCTATGCAGTGGCAAGGAGTTTTAAGAGTAATATTGGACGAGGTAAAGATTTTAAGAAGCCGATAGCATTTCAGGGTGGTGTGGCAGCAAATAGCGGACTGGTGAAGGCTTTTGAAGATATTCTCGGACTTAAAGAGGGTGAGCTTATGATTCCGCAATACAATGCATCAATGGGTGCAATAGGTGCTGTATTTGTTGTGATGGATGATAAGGCGAAGACAGTATCAAGGTTTAAGGGATTAAGTGCAATTGAAGATTATCTAAGGGCAAAAAAAGTCATAGGCGGCGGGCTTGAAAGGTTATTGAGGCCTGACAATGGGCATAATGATATTCATATAATAAAGATAAATACAGCTAAAAAGACAGATGTTATTATTGGTATAGATGTGGGCTCATTGAGTACGAATGTAGTTGCCATTGACAGGGATAAAAATGTGGTGGCAAGGAGATACCTGAGAACGGCAAGCAAGCCTATAGATGCTGTAAAGAGGGGGCTTTTTGAGATAGGTAATGAGATAGGCGGTTATGTTAATGTGGTTGGTGTCGGAACTACAGGCTCCGGAAGATATATGACAGGTGATTTTGCCGGGGCAGATATTGTAAAAAATGAAATAACTGCACAGGCGACTGCATCAATTCATTTTGAGCCGCATGTTGATACAATCTTTGAGATTGGCGGGCAGGACTCAAAGTATGTCTCGCTGAAAAATGGCGCTGTTGTGGATTTTGAAATGAATAAGGTATGTGCTGCAGGGACAGGCTCATTTTTAGAGGAGCAGGCAGAGAAACTCGGCATAAGCATTGAGAATGAGTTTAGTGAGTTTTCTTTTAATTCAATAACCCCGGGTAAGTTTGGTGACAGGTGCACAGTATTCATGGAGTCTGACCTTGTATCTTACCAGCAAAAGGGTGCTGTAAAAGAGGACCTCGTATCCGGGCTTGCATACTCTATTGTCCACAATTATCTGAATAGGGTAGTCGGTGACAGGAGGATAGGAGAGAGGATACTCTTTCAGGGGGGCGTTGCATGGAATAAGGCTGTAGTATCGGCATTTGAGAAGGTTACAGGCAAGAGGATAACTGTCCCGCCGCATCATGATGTCACAGGTGCGATTGGTGTTGCAATCCTAGCACTTAATTATATTAAGAGGAGAGAGGGATATAAGACAAATTTTAAGGGATTTGACCTTTCAAACAGGAAATACAAGGTAAGCACATTTGAGTGTAAGGCATGTGCGAATGTCTGTAATGTCAGCAAAGTCCAGTTTGAAAATGAAAAGCCCCATTTCTACGGTGCGAGGTGTGAGATATTTGAGGTTGACAAGAAAAAGGTTGAAAATAACACCCCTGACCTCTTTGCTGAGAGAGAAAAACTTGTATTTTCAGGATTGGATGCAAACTCCAAACCCCAAACTCCAAACTCCAAACTTAGAATAGGTATTCCCCGTGTCCTCTATTTTTACGAGTTGTTTCCATACTGGAATAGATTTTTAAGGGAATTGGGTTTTGAGGTTGTTCTCTCTGATGTTACAAATCAAAATACAATACACAGCTCTATGGAGAAGGTGACAGCAGAGACATGCTTTCCGATAAAGGTAATCCATGGCCATATATTGGAATTGATTGAAAAGAAGGTTGACTACATATTTTTTCCGAGTTTTGTTAGTATGAACAAAAAGGACTCAGAGTTCCCCCAGAGCCACAGTTGTCCCCTTGTTCAGTCTGCCCCATATCTAATAAATGCTGCAATAAATATGGAGAAGAGCGGGGTTAAATTTTTAACCCCTCCAATTTTATTCCAGATGGGGGATAAGGCAGTAGAGAAGGAATTAATAAAGATGGGAAAGGAATTAGGGGTTCCATCATCAAAGATAAAGGCTGCAATGAAGTCTGCGCAAGATGAGCAGAATAGATTTGCAGACAGTATAAAAAAGAGGGGTGAAGAGGTTGTCAATGAATTGACAGATGATGACAGGGCTGTTGTATTAATAAGCAGGCCGTATAACGGCTGTGACTCTGGATTAAATCTGGACCTGCCAAAGAAATTGAGGGAGATGAATGTAATCGCCATCCCGATGGATTTTCTCCCCCTTGATACAAAAGAGATTGCAGATAAATATCCTGATATGTACTGGAGGTCGGGGCAGAAGATGATAGCTGCAGCGGATTTCATAAGCAAGAATAAAAAGTTAAATGCAATATATATCTCAAATTTCAAATGTGGTCCCGATTCTTTCATTGATTATCATATAAGGGAGGAGATGGGGGGAAAACCTTATCTTCAGCTTGAGATTGATGAGCACAGCGCCGATGCAGGGTTTATAACGAGGTGTGAGGCATTCTTTGACAGCCTTGAAAATACAAAGGAACTGGAGTTTGAGAAGAAAAGCAGAAAAGGCATAAATACATTTAATCATAAAGACAGGATTGTTTATCTCCCCTATATGTGTGACCATGCCTATTCTCTATCTGCATCCTTAAGGGCATGCGGTATAAATGCGGAAGTCCTTCCTGAGTCAGATGAAAAATCGCTTGAAATCGGGAGGAGATATACAACAGGCAAGGAGTGCCTCCCTTTTACAATTACAACAGGTGATATGATAAAGAAGACAAAGGAGAGCGGGTTTGACTCGTCAAAGATTGCCTTTTTTATGCCGACTGCCGATGGGCCATGCAGATTCGGGCAGTATAGGAGTGTCCAGAGGCTCTTCCTGGATGAGATGGGATTGGCAGATGTTCCAATTATATCTCCTGATGCAAAGGATTCTTATGGTGAGTTTGGTGACTTGAGGACAAAATTCCGAAGGCTTGCATGGAGGGGGCTGGTGGCTACAGATATACTCCAGAAGATAACCCATGAGGTGAGACCATACGAAGTCAATAAAGGTGAGACTGACAGGATATACAAGAACTGTCTTGAAATGATATGCAAGGCTGTAGAGGCTGGCGGAGATGAGATATTTGGAGTAATGGGGGAGATAAGAGATTTATACAAAGGTGTGGCAGTTGATAAAAAAGAGAAGAGGCCAATTATAGGTCTTGTAGGTGAGATATATCTCAGGTCACATTACTTTTCTAATCAGAATATAATAGGAAAGATAGAAGGGCTTGGGGGCGAGGTCTGGCTTACACCGATTGCAGAGTGGATATTCTACTGCACGGATAGATATATAGCAAGGGGGATGGCTGAAAGAAAATATGGCGATGTCTTGAGGGGCTATGCCCAACATTTTATCCAGAAACAGGATGAACATAAACTCCTTAAACCTTTTAAGGGTGTGCTTTCAAATTTTGAAGAGCCTTCAAGCAAAGAAGTTCAGGAGAAGAGCCTTAAATATCTTCATCCCACATTTGAAGGAGAGGCGATACTATCCATAGGAAAGTCTGTAGATTATGTAGAAAAAGGGGTGTCGGGTATAGTCAATATAATGCCCTTCACATGCATGCCGGGCATGGTTGTAACGGCATTGTCAAAGAAGTTCAAGGAGGATTATAATAATATACCATGGCTCAATATGGTGTATGATGGCCAGCAGGACGGCCAGTCACAGACGAGGCTGGAGGCATTCATATATCAGGCAAGGCAGCATAGGGAGAAGAACTAAGAATTGAAACCATAAATTAGGGATTGAAAAAATAGTTTTTTTGAGGCATAATTCATAATTCGTAACTTTTTATTCCAATTGGAAGGGAGGTGGCTTAAAGAATGGCATTAAAGATTACTGAGGAATGTGTAAATTGTGGAGTCTGTGAACCCGAATGTCCAAATGGGTCTATAAGTGAAGGGTCGGATATCTATGTAATTGACCCTAACAAATGCACTGAATGTGTCGGTTTCTTTGACGAGCCTCAGTGTGTAGAGGTATGTCCTGTGGATTGTATAATCCCTGACCCCGACCACAAGGAGACAAGGGAACAGCTTCTTGTGAAGAAGGAGAAGCATGCAGGGAAGTAATATATATAAAATTTACCACAGAGGCACGGAGAACACAGAGAAAGAATTTTAGATTTACAATTTTTAAATTTATTTTTTCTCTGTGCCTCTGTGTCTCAGTGGCTTATTAGGTTTTGTTTTTTTAATTATGTTAGACAGAGAATTAGGTTCAGAGTGGGAAGGTGAAGATATAAATAGTGTAGAAGAAACGATAGATGAGGGGAAGGGTCTATTCCTGTCTCTGTCATTTCTTGTGATATTGCTATTCTCTGTTTCTACGGCTTTTATCTGGTATATGATAAAGCCCCGCCTTATAGGGATATCGCCATACCTCTATACTATGGGAGGCATTGCAGCAGGCATCTTTATTTTTTATACTCTTTTAAAATTTACCGTTACAGTATTGTCGGTAATCATCGGAAAAAATCTCCTCCCTTTTTTAAATATAAACAGTCCCGGCATAGTAATATTAATCTGCCAATATGCTATAAAGATTGGGAAGACATTTGGTATATCAATAGACAGGATAGGAAATTCCTTTGTCCATTTTAACAACTCCTTGATGAGGGTGATAAAAAAGGGGAGCAGAAATGAGAGGCTCCTTGTCCTCCTCCCAAGGTGCATACAAAACTCTAAATGCAAGCAGAGGGTTGCTGAGGATATAAATAATTGCAAAGACTGCGGGAAGTGCGTCATTACAGAATTTAAGGCATTAAGCAAAGAATACAGGTTTCATATAAATGTTGCCACAGGCGGAAGTCTGGCGCGGAAGGTGGTCTATAAGTTAAGGCCGTCATCAATACTGGCTGTTGCATGTGAAAGGGAACTTGTCAGCGGGATTCAGGATACAGGTTCAATCAGGGTCTTTGCTATACCAAATCTTCGTCCCGAGGGCCCATGTAAAAATACAACAGTGGATATGGATAAAGTCAGGGATGCAATAAAATTCATATATGATAATGAAACTGAAAATTTGAGTCTTGATGACAAGGTGAGCGGGGCAATTGTTGGGGCAGGGGCAAGGGGATGATTTTTATCATGAGGTTATGTTAATATATGCAGGGGAAGGAAGTAGATGTTTTTTGTAAGGAGGAAAGATGCTTAAGGAAAGGGTAGAAAAAGTTTTGGATGAAATCAGACCAGCCCTGCAGATGGATGGAGGGGATGTGGAATTGGTTGATGTGGAAGAGAGTGGTGTGGTTAAGGTAAAACTTATGGGTAACTGTGGTTCCTGTCCGAGTTCCACTATGACACTCAAGATGGGGATTGAAAGGGCAATAATGGAGAACATCCCTGAAGTTGTAAGTGTAGAACAGGTATGGTAAGAAATTAAAGTAGGCAGTAGGCAGTAGACAGTAGGCAGTAATTGTTTTTTTACTGCTTACTCCTTACTGTATACTGCTTACTCTTTTTTTGGAGGTATTTTAATGGTCAATGAAGCTTATGCAATGGCTCCTCTTCCGGGTGGTGAGGGTGGAGCAGGGTCTTTATTTATGAGTATGCTGCCGATAATAGCAATGTTTGCTATTTTTTATTTTCTTCTAATAAGACCCCAGTCAAAGAAACAGAGGGAGCATCAGTTAATGCTTGATAATCTTAAAGAGGGGGATAATGTTATAACAACAGGTGGTATATACGGGACAATCGCCAAAATTAAGGAAGATGCCATAACCCTTCAGGTTGCTGAGAATGTAAAGGTGAAGATAGGGAAGGGTTACATAGCAGCACTTAAAGGAAAAGAGGATTAAAAGAACAAAAAACTAATTAAACCACTGAGGCACTGAGACACAGAGGAAAAGCCAAAAATAAAAGACTGAATTTGGACGCAGATGAACACAGATTATTAGGATTTAAAACAAAAAAACTGTGTCCTATAATTTTATTTCTTAGTGCCTCTGCGTCTCTGTGGTTAATATTTTTATGAGTAAGAGGGCGTTGGTAAAGGAATTGACTCGTGATGAAATAACACTTGATGCCGTTAAACAGCATCCAAGGGTTAAGGTTTATATAGAAAAGGCAAATGAACACCTGAATGGCATCGGTTATACAGAGCATGGCTACCGTCATGCCGGTCTGGTGGCTGAGATTGCCTTTAATATCTTAGAGAGGCTTGGCTATCAAAGGAGATATTGTATTGCCGCCTCAATTGCAGGCTACCTGCATGATATGGGTAATCTCCTCGGCAGGGATAATCACTGGCAGTCAGGGGCAATACTGGCTAAGGACATACTGATTGATGTCGGTATGAATATAGAAGATGTTGCTGTGATTATGAATGCCATAGCAAACCATGAGGAGGGTGTGGGTGAGCCGACAACCCCTGTAACTGCGGCACTGATTCTGGCAGATAAGGCGGATGTCCATGTATCAAGGGTGAGGAATCCTGATATGAAGACATTTGATATTCATGACAGGGTAAATTATGCAGTCAAGCACTCTTTCTTAAGGGTGGATGCTGAAAATAAAAAGATTTCTCTGGAATTGACAATAGATACTGCAGTATCGCAGGTTATGGAATATTTTGAGATATTTCTTTCAAGGATGATAATAAGCAGGAGGGCAGCCAAATTTTTAGGCTGCACCTACGAGCTTATAGCAAATGAGGTGAAATTATTATAAAAATATGAGAAAAGAATTTTATTGGAAGATTGTATTAATATTGGTAGTTGTCGTGGTATCTGTCTGGTTTGCCCATCCTATAAAGGAAAAGATAAATCTTGGGCTTGACCTTCAGGGGGGCATGGACCTTGTTTTGGATGTGGAGGCTGAGAAGG
>DNJG01000019.1:0-1080 GCA_003489165.1 Nitrospinota bacterium
AAAACAAAAAAAACCATTTCTGAGCACACCAATTCAGTTGGAAATTCCAAAAAGGTTAGTCAGGATATTATCCCAGTCCATTTTACATCCTCTAAGGATGAAGAGCCTGCTGATCTCAGATATTACTGGGCGGTCATTCGTCATAGAAAATGGGTAGTGCTTATAGTCTCTGTTCTTATTTTTTTGCCAACCCTATACAAGGTACTGACAGAAAAAATTATTTTTGGCACCTCAACACAGATCCTCCTCAAAGAGGATGGAGGCAGGGGATTAGGTATGGCTATCCAGTTAGGGCTTACAGAAAGTCAGTCATCCCTTGATACACTGTCAGCAATAAGCAAGACAACCCCATTCCTCGAAAAGGTAAGTCAAAAACTTAATCAGAAACTTAAAGTGAATATACCCCCTTCATATTTATCCGGCATAATAACGGTAACACCTAAACATGAGACGAATATATTAGAAGTTACTACAACTTTTGAAGATCCTAAGAATGTGATTGAAATTGCAAATACTTTTGCAACAGCATTTATAGAATATAATCTTGACTTGAGCCAGAAAGAAATCAATCAAGCCATTGAAACAACAGAATTGCAGATTAAGGAAAACAAAAAAGGGCTTGAAAAAATTGAAGATGAGGTTCAAAAATTTTTAAGAAAGGAAGGGGCTGCCTCTCCCAACCAAACAATTAATATGAAAATTGGACAGCTCGCAAATATTGAAAATACAAGCACAGGATACCAAATGCAGATAAAAGGTATTGAATCTGAGATAGTATCTATTAAAAACAAACTTGAGATAGAAAGTCCAACCCTTGTTATAGAAACACAGATAAATAAGCCGCTCCATGACCAACTCGTCCAGCTGGAAATGGAGCTTGCAACAACTAAGACACGAAGAACCTCCAACCATCCAGAAATAATTGCTATACAAAAAAATATAGATTCTATCAAAAACCTTATCCAACAAAGGCTTGAAGAAGGCGTAAAGGTTGATACCCTTGGCAGAAATCCTGTCAGGGATAATCTCCTTACAAGACTGGCATCTCTTGAGGCAGAAAAGGCATCTGTAGATGCAAAG
>DNJG01000019.1:1125-4716 GCA_003489165.1 Nitrospinota bacterium
TTGATACATATCCAATTGGCGGGAAGGTAAAACAGCTGTTAGCTCTTGGTATATTGGTTGGCATGATTGTAGGAATTGGGCTTGCCTTCTTTCTTGAATATCTGGACAATACCATAAGAACACCTATGGATGTAAAAACCCACCTCGGATTGAATATTCTGGGAATTATTCCAAAGTTTACTGAAGGTAATTTTTTTATAAAAATTGAAGAGCCAAATTCAATTATCTCTGAGGTTTTTCGCCTTTTGAGAAATAATCTGCGATATACCTCACTTTTTGGTGAGAATAAAATCATAATGGTTACGAGCTCACAAAAAATGGAAGGCAAAACCACCGTAACAAGAAATTTCGCTGTCTCAGCTGCTCTGCAGGGCAAATCAGTAATCCTCATTGATGCAGATATGAGGAAAATGACCTTGTCACGACTTTTTGGAATAAAGCGGAAAAATATAGATACAGACGAGGCGCCGCAGTTGAGTGCTGGTTTATCAGATTATCTTGTCGGAGAGGTGCAGTTGAATGATATAATCCAGAAAACAGAGATAAATGGCTTAAGAATAATCCCTGCAGGGACAAGGGTTCCAAACACAGCAGAATTACTTCAATCTTCACGGATGCGTGAACTTCTCGTCTTGCTGAAAAATGAGGCCGATAACATATATATAGACTCACCGCCTGTCCTTCCTATTGTTGATGCCACCATATTAGGAAGCGAAGTGGATGGCGTTGTCGTTGTTGTAGGAAGCCGTCTTGTCGCAATTGAATCTGCCAAAGATGCGGTAGAACGGCTAAGGCATACGCGCTCAAATATTCTTGGATGTATTGTCAACATGGTTAAAGAGCGGGAAGTTGGGTATTACCGCCATTATTATGGATATTATGAGTAAATAAAAACAGCTTATTTCTGTTTCAATTCCCTCCGCTCGTCCCTTTCCAGATAACCTACAACCTTATCCATGTAATTTTCATACTTGGATGACATTGTTGTATAATACCGTGCCACACCTTCCCTTACATTTTCTATATAAAATACAAGTAAGATACCTATGATAATTGAAATAACGATGAAAGAAATAGTCAAGATGCCACTCCTATGGCTTTTTATATTTTTTTTAATTTTATGACGAAGCTCCTTAAATAAGCCTTCCTTTTTCGGTGCCTCTCTACTTGCCTCTTCCTTCGCCTTTCTAAATCTGATATTCTCTTCGGCATCACGAAACCAACTTATGCTTTTTAAAAGTCTTTCAGGTGAAAATGGTTTTCTTAAAACAGCATACCCTCCTTCTTTAATAGCCTTTTCTATTTCTTCATCACTCGCCTCTCCAGTCATCATTACAATAAATAAATCCGGGTTTATAGCTTTCATTCTTTTGACTGCCTCTATTCCATTCATCTTTGGCATATTGATATCCATTAAAATAAGATTAAACTTTTGAGATTTGATTTTTTCTAATGCTATCTCACCATCAGATGCAATTGTGACATTATAATTTTTAAATGACAGAATATTTTTTATTGTAATTGCTAAACTTTCATTATCATCTACAACCAGGATATTCCCTTTGGAAAAAAATTTGATATCAGAATCTTTTTTAATTGGAATATCAACATCAAAATCAATATCCTTTTCCTCTGATTTAATCTCTGCATCGCTTTCAGATACGCCTAATGCCTCCTGAATTGATGCTTGTATATCTTTCATGGAAATCGGTTTCTCTAATAATTTAAAAATGTTCAGCTCATTGAGTTCTGCAAAGTTTACTTCACCTAATGAACCTGACAAGACAATAATTTTAATTTCCGGACTTATCTCCTTTATTCTTTTTAACAGCTCTACTCCATTAATATCAGGCATTCTTAAATCAGCAACAACAAGGTCAAACTGTTCTGACTGGAGATATCCAATACCATTCAATCCTTTCATGGCAGTCTTCACCTGATACCCCCATGAAGAGAGCATTTTAAAAAGTCCATCTATAATTGCCTTTTCGTCATCTATAACAAGTATCTTTTTCATAGAAAAAAATAAAGAAGGTCAGTATTGGTCTCGGTTTTTTTGTTGACACTTGCACCATTCACTGGCATTTTCAGGTTTTTGTTCCTTCCATCTCAGCAGGCAAAGCAATAATAACTGTTGTCCCTTCGTTTTCCCTGCTTATTATTTTCATATGCCCGCCGTGGTCTGAAATAATTTTAGAGCATATCGTAAGACCAAGCCCGGTTCCTGATTCTTTTGTTGTAAAATACGGCTCAAACACTTTATCCTGAATATTTGCGGGAATCCCAATACCTGTATCAGCAATCTCTATTAATACCATCTTATCTAATGAAACAGTTGTAATAGTCAAATTTCCACCCATTGGCATCGCCTCTATTGCATTTTTAATTATATTGATAAGGACCTGTTTTATCATTTCTGCATCTATTTTGACCAGAGGGATATCAGGCTGAAATTTAGTTTTAATTTTAATATTCATGGGGGATTTAGCATACATGTCAATTGTTTCCTGTAATACCCTTTCTATTCTGTCTGTTTTAAGATTAACATCCGGCATCTTTGCAAAGGAAGAAAACTTTGCCAGCAGATTCTGAAGCCGTTTGACCTCTTTGACAATAGAATTGCTGTTCTCTGCAACTATTTTCATAAAATCAGGAGAGTTTTTTATATCCGCATCAAGAAGAGATTCAGCAGCCCAAAGAATGGGTGTCAGCGGGTTTCTAATCTCATGGGCGAGGTGTCTTGCCATTCCATGCCACGCCGCAACCTTCTGGGTCTGAATCATGCGGGTATGGTCCTCAAGTATAATAATTGTAGAAAACTCCTTTTTATTTTCGCTGAACAGTTTTACACAGGCTGCCTTAATATATACACTCTCACCTTTAATATTAAGATTGAACTCATTTTCTATAAAAACCTCCTTAGAAATATTAAAATCAGTTAAGAGATTATAGATTGGTTTCAGGTCATTCTGCTGATTAAAAAGCTCATCAATTGTCATTGTATTTGTAACAGGTCTATCTATCCTTAATATTTTCACTGCCATTGGATTAATGAGTGGGATTACCTTATTGTTATTGCAGATGATAATGCCATTGGATATATTCTCAAGAATTGCCTGCAANNTTCAATGGTTATCCTGCTTAGATTGAAGATTCCAACTACCTCTCCTTTGGCAATCAATGGAACTGAAAGTGCGGATTTAACTTCACCCCACTTCTCCATAGTTTTAAGTTGAGGGTGGTCCCTTAAATCCCCATTTAATAAGAAAGGCTTTCTTAATTCAATCACCTTTGCTGCAATTCCCTTTTCAACCTTAATATCATTAATAAGCTCTCTTTTATTCTCCATTCCAAATGATGCCTTTACAGATAGAGTTTGTTCTATTCTATTGAATAACATAATAGAACCCCTGTCTGCCTGAACAACAGTTCTGACTGATTGCAATACGAGTTTCAGCAGTTCTTCCAAAACAAGTGTTGATGAAAGGGCTTGGCTTATCTCAAAAAGGGTCAGCCATTCTTTTGGTGCAATTGTCTTATGTTCTGTCATAAATATTCTATCCATTAAGCGGAGATAGTATATCATTTTTT
>DNJG01000019.1:4793-6735 GCA_003489165.1 Nitrospinota bacterium
ATAAAAGGATTTTTTTTCTCTGAGACCCTTCTAAAAAAAGAGATGGATGTATCCAGAATCGGTATTCCAAGAGATATAATCGGCACCAGCAATGCCAGAGAAACGGTTGTCTTTCTGCTTATTAAAAGAGAGAGAGTTGCAACAGTAAATCCAAGAAAAAGGCTCCCTGTATTTCCCATAAATATTTTTGCTTTATAAAAATTGAATTTTAAAAATGCAAGCATTGAGAAAGCTAAAATCATAAAGAGAACTGCAACACCATCCTGCCCCTGATAGAAAGATGCAAGAGACAGAGAAAGTGAGGAAATCAGGATAACACCGGCAGCCAGTCCATCCAGACCATCTAATAAGTTTATGGCATTTGTTATTCCAACAAGCCACAGGATGGTTATTGGTACAGAAAATATACCAAGCGATATTTCTCCACCGAATGGACTTGTAAGCATTCTGACAGAAAGATCAAAAATATACATCAGAATAAGCGAAGAGATAATCTGAACAGAAAATTTAACAGGGGCTGATAGCCCGCGAATATCATCATATATTCCCACTCCAACAATTAATAACTGGGATACAACTAAGGCTGTCAGATTGTGGGATAGAATCTGACTTACAAAATCAGGATAAATAATAAAACCGCCGCCGATCATTATATAAAAGGTTGCAATAAAAGAGAGCCCCCCAAGGGTAGGAACAGGGTGTTTATGGAGTTTCCTTCCATCTGGCACATCATATAAAGAATACCTTTCTGCTATATGAATCATGATATAGGAAAAAATATATGTCAGTATAAATGCTGATATTGAAGCCGTAATAAGTATAGTTTTCATAATGATTCACATTATTTCTAAGAAATTATCTCATAATTTCTTCATACACCCTCATGTATCCTTCACCCATTTTGCTGACTGTAAATTCATCTTCAACCCTCCGCCTTCCATTTTCCCCCATTCTCCTTCGTTCATCAGAATTAGACAGGAGTTTACGGATTGCCCCTGATAATGCCGCTGTATTTCGCGGTTCTACTGCAATACCTGTCTCCCCATCCTTATTAACATACGAAACACCTGAAGAAAGGTTTGTGCTTATTACCGGTTTTTTGCATGCAAACGCTTCAAGCTGAACAATCCCAAAGGCTTCAGCTTTTTCCACAGAGGGCAGGATTAGAATATCAGAGGCATGATACAGAGAGATTAAATATTCGTCCAATACCTCTCCCAGAAATATACATCTATCAGATAAACCAAAGTGTGAGACCAGATTTTTAAGCATTGTTTCCTCTGGGCCCGAACCAACAATTAGGAGCCTCGCATCTATCTCTCTCATAGCCTGTATCAGGTATTCGACCCCTTTATAATACACTAATCTTCCGACAAATAAAAGAATAGGTTCTTTATATTTCTTTTTTATCTCAGAGATTGCATGACTTATATATGGTGTAATTTCAAATCTATTCAAATCAATTCCATATGGAACAACTTTACACTTTTCGCCGAACATAGTTAGCAGGGGTGAACTTTTTATGTGGTTTGGCGTAGCTACTATTATTTTATCAGCACTTTGCAAAAATCTTTTATGAATCGGCGAATAAAAAAATCCTGTTTTTCTCTGGCGGATAATATCACTGTGATAAGAAACTACTACTTTTTTCTTTTCCCTTAATATCAGGGATGATATTTCTGCTATGGGATTTGGGGAATGGATATGGATTATATCTGCATCAGAGGAATAGATATGTTTTGGAAATGACGGGCACACAGGTGTAGACAAAAATATCCCGGCACAGGCAGCCCTTATTATCCTTACATCGTCAACATCTTCTATGACTGTATTAAAATGTGTATTTGAAACCAGAACTTTGAGTTCTACCTTTCCCCTTAAATAAGTGCAGAGATTATAAAGAAAAGTTTCTATCCCACCTTTATATGGATGATAATATTTA
>DNJG01000010.1 GCA_003489165.1 Nitrospinota bacterium
GCTGCTCCGGATGGCATTACCCCTGATGAACCTGCCGGTGGTGTCCCTGCTACGCCTGCCGGTGGTGTCCCATTTCCGGCTTGCCCTTGGAGAGAAGCTTTTTCTCCGGCAGTTTCTAACTTCTTGCCTTCAGGTTCTTTCTTGCCTTCAGGTTCTTTCTTGCCTTCAGGTTCTTTCTTGCCTTCAGGCTCTTTCTTACCTTCAGGTTCTTTCTTGCCTTCAGGTTCTTTCTTGCCTTCAGGTTCTTTCTCTTTGTCTTCTTTTTTCTTTTTTTCTTCCTTTGGAGGTTCAGTTGCCTCAGTTAAGCTTTTTATATCTTCAACTGAAACGCTAACTGGTGGATGGGGAGGGGTATTCTGAACAACATTAGTCATCTGATTCATCTTGACCAGAACCTCTCCCACTATTTTGGGAGAGATATTCTTGACTGCAACAATTCCTTCCTTAACAATAACCTGAGTAGAGAGAGGTTGGGAGATGACAAAGAAGTCAGTCGCTCTAACACCTGCAACAGCAGTTTTGGTAACGATATTATAATCATGTTGCTGAGAAACAACCTTACTTACAATAGACCTAATCTTTCCCCTTAAGAGACCTATCGTCCCTTTCCTTTTTGCACCGCCCTTCTCAAAGAGATATTCTTTTATCTCTATTCTGCTCTTTTCTGCAATTCTAATCATGCTGTCGTCAATAAATTTAATCTCAGCCTTTGAATTGCTTTTTGTCCTGATAATATCCCCGATATTGACAGGCATAGTTATTTCTGCCGTTTCGGCAGTGGTCTTTCCTTTTCGCAGGATATCCACAGAGCCTTCCAAAAGGGATACTTTTCCGACAGGCTCAGCACATACAATCAAGGGGGAAAAGATTAGAATAAAAAATAAAAATAGGGTAAATATAATTTTTTTAGATGTCATAAAATATGCCTCTATTCTACCAAACATAATTTAATCCAACACTGACCGCATTCTTTGAATAATCATAAACGGCAGTATTGGAAAATGCCCTTGTATATGTGTATGTAATATCCCCTTTTAAATTCTTGACTAAGTTTATTGAGATTAGTGTATTTGCATTGTAAATGGTATCATCTCTCTTAATACTATATGTGGAATGGGTATTATCATAAATCTGTCTATATCCATCCCCTGATAAGCTGAAGTTGATTCTATTGCTGACAGGCAGGAGAATAGATACCGCTCCCTTATGGCCATTATATTTCCAGTTGTTTCCATTTGTATAATCACGGTCGTAATTGTATTTAACATTGATATAACCTTTTCCCTCTTTTAAAAATAGGAAGTAGGCTGCACCGGCATCATAATTTGCACCTGCCCTATTTTCATCTCCGGCGGATGGTTTAATATAATCCTTATCCTGCCATTTTAAACTTACCTGTGCCATTTGTGACCCGCTGATATATGAGAAAATCGGGCTGACTGTGTTAGACCTTAAATATCCCGACCTGTCGAGATATGTATAACCATAGCTATACATCAGTGTTGTATTAAAATTGCCAAAATTATATGCAGGCAGAATATTAATAGAATGACTCTGAATATCATAATTAGTAAATAGGGCGTGGAGGCTTTGGGAGAAGGAGTAGCCAAGTCCGATGTTTCCATTTTTCATAAATGACTTTGAATAATCAAAACCGAAATTCAGATTAGATACCCAGTCAGACTTGTTTGTGATGCTTTCTGCCGCTGAGGTATCAGTTGGTTTTAAGACAACATTATCATCGTATTGATAAGAATAACCAAAGGTCATCTTCCAGTTTTTCATGCTCTCAATCTGTTCAATTGCAGTAATATATTGACGGGCAAATTCTGCCTCATCGGATTTTGGATTAAGGCTGATAAGACTTCTGAAATATGCCTTTGCTTCTTTGAGATTTCCGTTATTATAATTAATTACTCCAAGCTGATACTGAACAAGAGGCTGTAGATTTTTATCCTCTTCTCCTGCGGATTTAATAAGCTCTATTGCCCTTTTGTAATCCCCCTTTTGGTTGTAAATCATCCCCTTGTAATAGGTAATTATGCTGAGATGTTTTACCTTATCTGCCTCTTCGAATTGTTCCAGCGCCCCGTCATAATCCCCTGTCATCAGCAAAACCTGCGCCAGATAATATCTCACTTCAAGCAAGTTTGGATTAATTTTAACCGTTTCTTTGAAGAATCTTAGAGATTCACTGAAATTCTCCATAGCATTATAAAGAATTCCAAGAGCGTAAGTGATATTTGGATTGCCAGGTTCTTTTTTATAAGCCTTTAAGAGCAATGGCTCAGCCTCTTCATAGTTTTCCAGTTGCAGCTGTTTCATTCCTTCTGCAAAATAGTTCATTTCGGCAGCATAGGTAATATTGCAGGAGATAAACAATATAAAAAGTGGTAAAAAATTTAATTTCCTTAAAAAATAGTTCATATTGTCTTTTCTATTGGGTTGTAAAAGTATATGGTGCATTTGATACCGTTGTAGCACCATAAGAATTTATAGCCTTAACCCTCCACCAGTAATATGTTGAAGCAGATAACATTCCTGCTGGCACTGTGTGATTTATTATATCAGTGCCTACAGTTGTACTGTATGCTATCATTGTAAATGCAGCATCCGTGGCTATTTCAATTGTATAACTTGTCTCTCCTACAGAATCTGCCCATGAGAGTGTTGGTGTTGTTGAAACTCCTGCTGCATTATTTAATGGTAAACTATAATTGAAGGCTGTAGGCGCTGATCCACCACCACTTGTGGTTGTAAAAGTAAATGGTGCATTTGATGCAGAAATACTACCATAAGAATTAGTTGCCCCTACCCTCCACCAATAATATGTTGAATATGATAACTTTCCAGCCGGGACTGAATGGTTTATTATATCGGTGCCTACAGATGTATTGTATGCTAACATTGTAAATGCAGCATCAGTAGCTATCTGTATGATATAACTTGTCTCTCCAGTAGAATCTGTCCATGAGAGTGTTGGAGTTAGTGAAACGCCTGTTGAGCTATTTAAAGGTGCGCCAAGAGTAAATGTAGTAGGTGCTGAACCTCCACCTCCACTTGTAGTTGTAAAAGTATATGGTGCATTTGATGCAATTGTATGCCCATAAGAATTAAATGCCTTTACAGTCCACCAGTAATATGTTGAAGCAGATAACATTCCTGCTGGTACTGTGTGATTTATTATATCAGTGCCTACAGTTGTACTGTATGCTATCATTGTAAATGCAGCATCCGTGGCTATTTCAATTGTATAACTTGTCTCTCCTACAGAATCTGCCCATGAAAGTGTTGGAGTTAATGAAACCCCTGTTGAGTTATTTAATGGTAAACTAAAATTGAATGCTGTAGGCGCTGACCCACCACCGCCACTTGTGGTTGTAAAAGTAAATGGTGCATTTGACGCAGAAATAATGCCATAAGAATTAGTTGCCCTTACCCTCCACCAGTAATATGTTGAAGCAGATAATATTCCTGCTGGTACTGTGTGATTTATTATATTAGTGCCTACAGTCGCACTATGTGCAACCATTGTAAATGCAGCATCAGTAGCTATCTGTATAGAATAACTCGTCTCACCTACAGAATCTGTCCATGAGAGTGTTGGAGTTAGTGAAACCCCTGCTGAGCTATTTAAAGGTGCGCCAAGAGTAAATGTAGTAGGTGCTGAACCTCCACCTCCTCCGCCTCCACTTGTGGTTGTAAAAGTAAATGGTGCATTTGATACCGTTGTAGCACCATAAGAATTTATAGCCTTAACCCTCCACCAGTAATATGTTGAAGCAGATAATATTCCTGCTGGTACTGTGTGATTTATTATATCAGTGCCTACAGTCGCACTATGTGTAACCATTGTAAATGCAGCATCCCTGGCTATTTCAATTGTGTAACTCGTCTCACCTACAGAATCTGTCCATGAGAGTGTTGGAGTTGTTGAAAGTCCTGTTGAGTTATTTAATGGTAAACTAAAACTAAATGCTGATGGCAGTGATGTTCCACCACCTCCTCCACCTCCGCCGCCTCCGTCTGCCCCTGTAGTAAAGCTCCATGTATAGGGACTTGCCATTGCATTTCCTGTTAAGTCCTTTACTCCTGTTGTAATTGTAATCATGTAGGTAGTGTTGGAATACCAAGGTGTTGGACTAATGGTGACAGTTGAGCCGGATGTGTTTATAATTGGAGCCGTTGCACCGGTAATTGTATTTGCGTTAATAGTTGAAGGATCCATTGGCTTTGAGAATATAATTGTGATAATACCGCTTGCCGGCACGCCTGTAGCCCCGGAGGCAGGGCTAACAAAACTTACTGTAGGCGTTACAGTGCCAGTATTGGCAGCCATTTGAATAGTAATGTCATAAGACATCCCCATTATGAGTGTTTGTGGGGAAGAAATCCCTGTGTAAAGCAGATTTCCTGCGCCGGCAGCCGCATCATACGCATAAGCCGTAAAATATATATTACTCCCCTCGTCCACTTCCATATATACCTCTACATAAGTTGACGGTGCCACCTCTACATAGCCTGAAAATTTTCTGCCATCTGGATAGACTGCATCTACCCGGATAGAACGGACATTAGAAGGGGCTGGACCATAAAATTGATTTGGATTACCTATTTGGTTTGATTTCTGGATGGATTTTTCGGACAAATCAAATGGAATAGTAACTTTAATTTTTCTATTGCTTGATTTGCTGCTGTCATATTCAGAGCCGCATCCTGCTATAACACTAATTAAAGTTACAGCAAAGAGAAATAGAACTGTGAGATATTCAATAATCTTTTTCATCTGAAGGATTTTTTATGATTTGTTTGCTTCTTATATACCTCAAGACATGCATATTGTAAAGTAAAATATCTGCAATATCAGATTTGTTGCAATGCCTGCCGCAACATCGTCCATCATCACCCCAAATCCATTTGGCAGTCTTTCCAACATATAAAATGGTTTTGAAATATCAATTATTCTGAAAATTATAAAACCTGATAACACAATCCAGAACTCATGCGGAAGCATAAATAGGGATATAAGTATCCCTGCAATTTCATCTATCACAATCTTCTGTGAGTCTTTTCTTTTAAAGATATACTCAGCTTTTTCTGAAACCCATATACCAATTAATACTATTGATATTGTGAGCAAAAAATAGCTGAAAGCTGAAAGCTGAAGGCTGAAAGTTAATAGGTATATTAATACACCGACGAGAGACCCTGCTGTCCCCGGTGCTATTGGTGAGTAGCCGCTGTAAAACCCAGTGGCTATGAATTTTATTAGCTTATTGCTCATTGCTTATTGCTATTATTTTTTTTGCATATTCCCTTGCCCATCTGTCCGCCTTTAAAATATCAGAGATTTCTTTTGCATGGCTGACCTTATGCTCCTTCATGGTCTTTTCAATGATTTCAGAAATTTTGTTGAATGAAATTTCCCTGTTTAAAAAGGCATTAACTGCCATCTCGTTTGCAGCATTTAAGACTGCTGGCATAGTCTCACCTATCTTTAATGCCTCAAAGGCAAATTTAAGACATGGGAATTTTTCAGTATCAGGTTTTTCAAAGGAGAGATTTTTCACCTCTGCCAGATTTAGTGAAGGGAGTGTATTTTTTAATCTATCAGGGTAGTTCAGTGCATAAGAGATTGGTATCCTCATATCAGGGATGCCGAGCTGGGCAATTACAGAGCCGTCAATAAATTCTACAAGGGAGTGGATTGTGCTCTGTGGATGTATTAAAACTTCTATATTTTCATCTGCTATGCCGAATAGCCACTTTGCCTCTATAACCTCAAAGCCTTTATTCATTAAGGTAGCCGAGTCAATGGTAATTTTTTGACCCATCCGCCAGTTGGGATGTTTAAGGGCATCTTCGGGCTTAATATCCTCAAATTGTTCCTTTGGATAATTTCTGAAAGGACCACCCGATGCAGTCAGTATCAGCTTTCTTATATTTTCCCTCTTTTCCCCTGTGAGCGATTGAAATATTGCACTGTGCTCGCTGTCTATGGGTATAATTCTGCATTTGCCTTCCGCCTCCCTCATTACAATCTCGCCTGCCATAACGAGGGTCTCTTTGTTTGCAAGTGCAATATCTTTTTTTGCCTTTATTGCCGAGATGGTTGGTATCAGCCCTGCCGCACCTACAATGGCAGAGATAACCATGTCTGCCTCTTTAACCGTCGCCGCCTCAATTACGCCGTCAACTCCTGATACAATTTTTACATTCTTATCTTTTATTGTTTTCTTTAATTTGTCTGAGTTTTTTTCATTAAAGAGGGCTGCCACTTTGGGCTTGAATCTATCAATTTGAGACTGGAGGAGTGAGTCATTTTCACCGGCGGCAAGAGCCACTACCTGAAATTTATCAGGGTGTCTGCTGATGACATCAAGTGCATTTACCCCTATTGAACCTGTTGAGCCGAGTATTGATATTTTTTTCATGACCAGTGACTAATGACCAGTGACTAATGACCAATAATAGTAAAATACAGGTGCTGAGAACAGGAGGCTGTCAACCCTGTCAAGTATCCCGCCGTGTCCCGGAATTATACCGCCCGAATCCTTTACCTGAAGGTTTCTTTTTATAATAGATTCGCTTAAATCACCAAATTGTCCAGATACACCGATTAAGATTCCAGCAATAACTGCATTTGAAATACCAATGTCCAGAAACCATAGTTTTGCAATTATTGCCCCAAATATACTGCCCATTAATCCTATTATCGCACCCTCTACAGTTTTTTTAGGGCTTATGGCGGGGGCTAATTTATGTTTACCAAAGCCCTTTCCACCATAGTATGCGGTTGTATCACCCATCCATGTGATGAGTAAAACAAAAAAGATTAACTCTCTCCCATTATCTCCGCTATTTCTGATAACACCCATATAGCTCATAAGAAAACTGACATATAGTATTCCAAATACAGTATTTGAGACATAAGAAAAGGCATTGTCTGATGCATTTCCTTCAAATATCCTTACGATAAAGAGGATTATAACGGATGCCGCAATTACAAGATTGATATATGTCCCTTTGAAGATAGCAATAGAAAGCAGGATTCCAAGAATAATCCCTGCCCATTTATAACATCCAAACCCCCCTTTTTCAATCATCCTGTAAAACTCATATAAACCGATAAATATTGCAAATTCTAATAGTAAAAAGAAATGAAATGGATTTCCAAAATATATTATGGCGAGGAGTATTGGTAAAGATACAATGGAGCTAATAATTCTTGTCAATTGTTTATAGGGTATAGCTTATAGGTTATAGGTTATAGGCTACGGGTATTGCCCATTGCCTATTGCCTACTGCCTACTGCCTATTGCCTCTCCTTTGTAATTTGTTCCCCTGTCATTCCAAATCTCCTCTCCCTCGCCTGAAACTCTATGACAGCCTTTAATAAATCATCCTCTTTAAAATCAGGCCAGAGGAGGTCGGTAAAATAAAGCTCTGCATAGGCTATCTGATAGAGGAGGAAATTACTTATCCTTAATTCCCCGCTTGTTCTAATCAACAAATCAGGTTCGGGAAGGTCTTTTGTATAAAGATATGACTGAAATAATCCGAGTGTTATGTCTTCAACAGAGATTTTATTTTTTTTGATGTCGGATGCTATCTCTCGGACAGCATCAACTATCTCGCTTCTTGAACCGTAACTGAGTGCAAGTGTCAGCACCATTCCTTTACTATTTTTTGTCCGCTCCTTTGCATCCTGTATGATTTTCTGGGCTGATAGCGGCAGATTGTCTATAGTGCCGATTGTGTTAAATCTTATATCTTCCTTCAGCATCCTGTCCAACTCTTTCTTCAGATATCTCTTTAAAATTTCCATTAGGGCATTGATTTCATTTTTAGGTCTGCTCCAGTTTTCTTCAGAGAAGGAATATAGTGTAAGCGCCTTGATGCCAATTTTTCGGCAGATAGTTACAATCCTATCTACAGTTTTAACCCCTGCCCTGTGTCCTGCAATCCGCGGCAGAAACCTCTTCTTTGCCCATCTCCCATTTCCATCCATGATGATGGCAATATGCTTCGGAAGGTTATTAATATCTACTTGTTTAAGTAAAGCAGGGATAGACATAAAAACATTTTATAATAGAAGGGGTTAATTGGCAAGAAACAAACCCCGCACATAAATTATGTGCGGGTAGGATAGGTATTTTAAGCTACGCTGTCAATAATCTTTTTAATCTCAGCTTTTGGTTTTACACCTACTATCTGCTGAACTACATTTCCATTTTTGATGACGAGCAGTGTGGGGATGCCTCTGATGCCATATTTTGTAGCTGTTTTAGGATTTTCATCTACATTCAGCTTTCCAATGTTTACCTTGCCGGCATACTCGTCAGCAAGCTCCTGAATTGCAGGTGCAATCATCCTGCATGGTGCACACCATTCCGCCCAAAAGTCAACCACCGTAGCCTTGTCAGATTTTAAAACCTTTTCATCAAAGTCTGAATCAGAAAAATGCAATACATTGTCTGCCATAAATTTCCTCCTTGAATTATTTTTTTACTTTTTTTTGTTTTCTACAAACTCAAATACAATCTCACCCTCTTTTACAAGCCCTAAATCCTCCCGTGCAATTTTTTCAATATAAGAGGAATCATTTTTTAATGCATATACCTCGGTATTAAGCTTTTCATTTTCTTTTTTTAATTTTGAGATATTATTCTTTAATGAATCAACTTTTTCATTTAAGTGATATACCTTAATCACCCCATCATCTCTGAATATAGCTGCTATTACTATAAATATGAAAAATGAAATACTTGCAAGGAGGAGTATCTTGAGCCTCTTTTTATTTGCCTCACTAATCTCTTTTTTTATATCTCTGTTATCAGGTTTGGAATCATTCATTTAAATAAATTATAAAAGCAACCACAGATGAACACGGATTAACACAGTTAAAAACTTTTTCCTTTTTAAATCTGTGTCTATCTGTGGTTAATCAGGTTTTTGTTTATTTTATATTATAGAAAACACCTCTTCCTTTAAATATGGCGGATTTTCCAAGTTCCTCCTCTATGCGGATAAGCTGATTATATTTAGCAACCCTGTCAGTCCTTGACATTGAGCCTGTCTTGATTTGGCCGGTATTACAGGCAACCGATACATCGGCTATTGTGGTATCCTCTGTTTCGCCAGACCTGTGGGATATGATTGTAGTATATCCCGCCCTCTTTGCCATTTCAACTGCATCAAGTGTCTCCGTTAATGTCCCGATTTGATTTAACTTTATCAATATGGAATTTGCAATCCCTTGCGAGATTCCTTTTTTAAGAATGGATGTATTCGTTACAAATATATCGTCTCCTACAAGCTGAACCTTCTTTCCAAGCCGCTTTGTCAATTCCTTCCAGCCATCCCAGTCACCCTCTGAAAGCCCGTCCTCTATGGATATTATAGGATATTTGCCTGCAAGTTCTTCATAGAGCTTTATCATTTCCTCAGTTGATTTTTCCGGCTTGCTTTCGGCGTCAAGTGTATATTTACCGTTTTCATAAAATTCACTCGCCGCACAGTCCATCGCAATCAGGACATCATCTCCGGGCTTATATCCTGCCTTTTCAATCCCCTTCATCACCATTTGAACAGCCTCTTCATTTGATTTTAGATTAGGGGCAAAGCCTCCCTCATCACCGACAGATGTGTTGTAGCCTCTATCTTTTAAGACATTTTTTAGATTATGAAAAACCTCTGCACCCATCCTTACTGCATCTGACAGGCTATTTGCACCAACAGGCATTATCATGAATTCCTGAAAATCAACATTATTGTCTGCATGAGAGCCGCCGTTCAATATATTCATCATAGGGACCGGAAGTTCCTTTGCATTTGTCCCGCCGATATATTGATATAAAGATAAACACGCCTCATCAGCAGCAGCCTTTGCAACTGCGAGGGATACCCCCAGCATGGCATTGGCGCCAAGTTTTGACTTGTTTTCAGTCCCGTCAAGCTGGATTAATAGATTGTCTATATAAACCTGATCTGATACCTCTAAGCCTATTACCTCTTCTGCAATGATATTATTTACATTCTCAACTGCCTTTTTTACACCCTTGCCGAGGAACCTCTTTTTATCTCCGTCCCTAAGCTCTATTGCCTCCCTTGAGCCTGTCGAGGCGCCTGAAGGGACAGACGCCCTACCCATTGCACCGCTTTCACATACTGCATCAACCTCTATAGTAGGGTTGCCTCTTGAATCAATTATCTCTCTTGCAATTACATAGGCTATTTCGCTCATAAAATCTCCATCAAAATTAAAACTTTCTGATAATCTACATTATCTGAAAATCTAAATCAAGAAAAATTAAAAAAAATAGTCAAAAATTAGTTGACAATCCGAAAAAAAGGTATGAAAATATGAGCAAGAATTAAACCCTAACAATTTATTAAGGAGGTTTTATGAAAATAAATTTTTATAAAGGGTATCTGTGGAGTATGGTTTTTATCTCTGTCATTACATTTTCTATCGCCGGTTGTGGCGGTGGAGGGAGTAGCGGATCATCTTCTACATCATCTACTACCACTACTACTACAACTACTACTGATACAACCGCTGACACTGTCGGCGCCACGACGGTCTCCGGCTTGACAGTGGCTGAAAAGGTTAGTGTAGTAGATGCTTCATCAACAAAAACAAAGCCAGCATTAGGCAAGACTACCGTTACGGGCCTCACTATCATGGACGTCAGGTATCTTCCCGCGGGGTGGGCCACAACGGTGGATTACTATAAAGACCCGCAGTTCGTGTATATCCATGAACGCTCGGGCGAAGCATTGAACACCCCGAACGAAATCCTGTGCATGATGGCGCAGGCAAAATACGATACAATGGTAAACAAGGGGAATACAGAAGGCTACTATCTTGCCCAGATAGATACAAACCTATGTTCGCAAAATCAGGATAGTTCATCCAAGGCCGATACCTCTAATCAGTCTTCCGGCTCTACGACCCCCAGTTATGCGATGTGGACGGTGAGATCCATTAGGGCGGATGACACCGCCCCGCAATATGTGAAGGCATGGGTACATGAAACAATAGAAACCGGCCCTGGAGGCAACGGTCAGGAAATGTTAATCCTTGCCGATGTCAAAATCACCGAGGCGGCTTCCGCAACCAACCCATACGGTCTGTTCACCATGAATTTCGCCGGCTATCCATATGACAAGACCACCGCCGCAGTTACATCAACTACAGCCCTGATGAAGGGGACGCTCAGGGCGGTTAACAATGCCACTACCGGCAAGGTGAACCTGCAATTCTGGTCAGCCACAACTATGGGCACAGAAACGTTCTCCGACGCCGCCACGCTGGAAAGAAGCACAGACGGCACAACTGGCGGCGGCGAGGTGCAGTTCACTGACCATGGCTGGGACCAAGCTACCCAAAAACAAACCAGCACCACTAAACGTGGCAGATTCTCTTTTGATGCAACTATGTTCAAAAGACAGGCGGTTGATACTACTTCCGGCGCTCTTACCGGCTCTGAGGTCTGTCTGGATAAGACAAAGTTCAACTACTCTGTTTGGAGCTATGGGATGTATGATTCGGCAGGTGCGCGGGTGAACTTGCAATCCGGCTTCCCGATAAAGTTTGCCAAGAGCGGGAAAGACTACTTCGGCTATGTAGGGAACTACGGCATTTTCTTCCCCGGCGATGTAACGCTCACCGATGGGGATTCTGTGTCGAAGATGGATTGGTCGGGCGGCAATGCTATAGCTACCTCCTACACTATCAAGAAGACAGGCGGCAAGCTGATAAAACATACCCGCAATACTACCACGCTGGACAAGCTGGACGGCATCAAACTCAGCTACGGTTACTTTGATAGTACCACAAACACATTCAGCAACATCAATTTGCATTGGGATAATGCCTCGAAGACATTCAAAAAGGATTCCAAGTGGGATATGACTACACAATCGGAAACCGAGCTCACCGGGACGCTGGACATCAGCTCCATACAGTGGAATAACAACCTGATGATGTGGTCGCAGTCGATGGGCGGGCAGGTAACCATCCTTCTCCC
>DNJG01000156.1 GCA_003489165.1 Nitrospinota bacterium
ACATTTGCCTTTAAATTCCCTGGTGTTGCCATAGCGTTAAACTTTACATAGGTCGGCTGCTCTGCCCTTGCCTTCTCCACATCAAAAGCCTGTAATCCCTTCGCACCTGTCTTGCCTTTTGTATAGAAATCACCCTGAACTACATAATATTCCTTGTCAACTTTCGGAAGCCCATTTGCTGGCTCAACAAGGAGAAGACCATACATACCATTTGCAATATGTGTCGGAATATGCGCAGTTGCACAGTGGTATATATAAATCCCAGGATTAATTGCCTTCCACTGGAATGCAGTCTTTCCGCCCGGAGGTGTCTGAGTTGCCTTTGCACCGCCGCCAGGACCTGTTACAGCATGGATGTCAATGGAATGGATATTCTTGCTGTCTTTGCTGTTTTTAAGATTAAATGTAACTGTATCCCCTTCCTTTACACGGACAAAAGGGCCTGGGACTGTCCCATTGAATGTCCAGTATGTGTACTCAACGCCTTCTGCAATTGCTCCCTTTTTTTCAGTTGTCTCCAACTCAACCGTTACCTCTGCCCCCCCTGCCCTATTGAGTGCCGGCGGAACCTCTGGTGCTGTTGTCAGCTTTGCAGTTTCATCTGCATAGCTGCCATTATTCAAACCAAAACTAACAAGTAATCCTATAAGAACTAATACTGCCAACTTCATTTTCTTAGCCATTAAATCCTCCTTTTAAAATTTACCCCCCCCTTTTTTTTTAGAAGGGGGGAGGTTGGGTTGGGAAATGAAAGGAACTACTTCCTGCTTGCCAGACTTTTTGACTTTCCAAATTCCCTTATATAATTAATAAGTGACCATTTTTCCTCATCGCTCAGCATATCGCCGAATCCCGGCATGCCACTCTCTGTCCCATTTGTTATAACATAGAATAACTCACCATCACTTCTCACCTTCTGCCAGCCGGATAGTGTAAAGTTTCTTGGCGGGGGCTCAAAAGAACTTGCCAATTCGCCATCCCCCCTACCCTTCTCACCGTGGCAGTTAAAACATGTCCCTTTACCGGTGTATATAGCCTTCGCCTCTGATAGAGATTTCTTGTTTGATGCAACTACATTTTTAAGTGCCTTAACCTCTGCAAGCTTACTTTCAGGAACCTTTACATCATAAGCATCATCTGATGCCTGTGCTATATCAGTGTGGAATGCCAGAAAGGTCAAATAGAGAGGAATTACTAAGACAGCAGCAAATGAGAATCTAAATTTAATCTTCATAACTTCACCTCCTTTCAAATAAATTTATTTTTGCCTGACTATGATTATGCTTGAAAGGAGGTATTGAGGTAAATTCCCAAAAGGTATGATTTTTATCACCCCTAAATATGATAAATATCCCCCTTAAGGATGAGATTTGGTATTTTTGGAAGAAAAAGACAGAATTATCACCACGAAGAACACAAAGAAAACAACTTATTTTACCACTGACTTTCACTGACAAAAAACAATAGAATTCAGAAGTCAGGAGTCAGAATAAAAACAAAAATTGCTTTTCTTCTGAATTCTATATTCTAGCTTCTGTATTCTGTTTTTATTAAGTCTGTGTAAGTCTGTGGCTAATTTTTTGCGACGAGTGGCAGGTTTTTTTAGGACAGATCATTCTTTCTCTTTTAGAAACATAAGGGCTGCCTCCATCCTGCTCCTTACACCAAGTTTTCTGTATATATTCTGGAGGTGGGATTTTACTGTCTCTGTGGATACACACATGATATCCGATATCTCTTTATTACTCTTCCCCTTAAGAAGGGATGTCAATATCTCCTCTTCTCTGCCTGTAAGAGAATACTTTTCCTTAATCTCTCTCTCCATCTCTTTATCCACTTCAGGGGAGTCGTGCATTTTAAAAAGGATTCTTGATGTGAGATTTGCAAGAAACGGCGAGGCTATACGTTCGCCTGTAAATGTGCTCCTTATGATTTTAATAAATTCTTTATGGTCTGCATCTTTCAGGATATAACCTGATGCGCCTGACCTGATGGCAGATATAACCCTTTCATCTTCGTTGTGAACTGAGAGTATCAGTATCCTTATATCAGGGTATCTCTCTAAAATAAGGCGGGTGGCATGGATGCCGTCAAGCTTAGGCATCTCTACATCCATAAGGATAATATCAGGCTTGGTCTCCTGCACTAATGTAAAGGCATCCTGCCCATCAGCAGCCTCACCGACAACCTTTAAGTCCTTCTCCTGTTCCAACAGGCTTCTTAACCCCTGGCGGAAAAGCCTCTGGTCATCCACTAACAGAATCTTAATAATCTTAGTAGCCACCTTCCCTCTCTCCAATAGGAACTTTTATAAAGAGGGCAGCCCCGTTCCCATTTCTGTTTTCTGCCCAGATTTTCCCCTGATGCGACTCTACAACGATTCTGCAAAAGTAAAGACCCAGCCCTGTCCCTGTCTTCCCTTCCTTTTTCCTCTCCTTACGGTAAAATGGTTCAAATATCTTTGACAATTCTAAAGCAGGTATACCCGGTCCTTCATCCTCTATTTTAAGCAAGAGGTAATCAACTCCATCCTCAGAAGTAGAATTAAATGCAATACCCACCCTGCCGCCTGTCGGCGAAAATTTTATGGCATTATCAATCAGGTTTATAAAGACCCTCTGCAATCTCCTCTTATCCCCATGAATTGCTATAGGCTCATTCCTGTTATTTATCTCCACACTTATCCTTCTTTCCTCCGCCTCTACCTGCAGAAGTTTAATAGCCTCATCCAATGCGTCAACAATAGAAAAGCTTGAAATGATTAAGGGGAGGTCTTCATAGCTCTGCTGATAAACATCAAGCACATCATTCACCATTCCGAGGAGGAGCTCACTGCTCAAGATGATGTCTGTCAATATCCTCTTTGTTGTTTCATGGTCAGTAATACCTATCGTCCCCTGAATACTTTCAAGCCTCTTCTTGATGCCGACAACTGGATTTCTCAAATCATGTGCAAGTGTTGAGGAAAAGTGGCCTATAGCCGCCAGTCTCTCTGACCTTAGGAGCTGTTGTTCCAGTTCCTTTCTCTTGGTTATATCTCTGAGATGAATCAGTATAAAGGCTATTTTATCTTCCCTCTTGATGCCTGTCAGACTCATCTCCATTATCAGCATATCCCCATTCTTATTCAAAACTTTTATCTCCGATGTAGGGGGCTTCTCACCTTCCAATGCCCTTTTAAATATAGAATTAAAAGTCTCTTTATTCTCCCCATTGCTTAGTATTAAAGAAAATCCATGCTCAAGGAGGGCTTCCTGAGAATAACCAATTACCTCTTCCTGACGCTTATTAACAGCAATGATATTGCCTGTCAAGTCCACCATCAGCATTGAATCCTCTGCATGGTCAAAGAGATTTTTATACTGCTCCTCCGATTCTCTCATAGCACTCTCAAGTTTTTTTCTCTCTGTAATATCCTTAAAGATTTCAAGGATTGATGTCGTTCCGTCTATATTTTTGAAGGGTGAGTGTGTAATCAGAAATGTCTGCCCTTGTGGGGCATTTACCTCAAGTATATCTATCTTTTCTATCCCCTTTACAACCGGGCATTCATCACATGGTTTTTTTCTTCCCATATAGACTTCATAACATGTCCTCCCTACAGCCTCATCGCCGAATAATCTTAAAAATTTTTTATTCATGAACTGAATTCTGAAATCCTTATCCACTATATCCATACCGTCACCCATACTTTCAATAATGGTCTCCAGCTTATCCCTCTCCAGCTTAATCTGTTTTTCCAAAATCTTTCTCTCAGTTATATCCCTTAAGTGTATCTGCACAAAGGAGATTCCCTCACCCTTCTTTATCCCTGTCATATCCATCTCCATTGTCAACTGTCCCCGCCTCTGGCTTAACACCTCTACTTCCATTGTTGGGGGTTTCCCCCCTTTTAAAGTATTACTGAAATTTTGAGTGAAGATATCCTTGTATTTATCTGATAATAACCGAGAAAAACCCTGATTTAAAAGTGCATCCTTGGAATAACCAAGCACCCCCTCTTCCCTCTTATTAACGGCAATAATCTTCCCTTCTAAATCAACCATAAGCATTGAATCTTCTGCGTGGTCAAAGAGTGTTTTATAATGTTCTTCAGATTCCTCAATCTGGTGCAGGTACCTCTCCCTCTCCTTGCCGCTCTTTTCCAGATTATCTGACATCTGATTAAATGCCTCTGCAAGCTGCTCAATCTCATCATTTGTCTTAACATCTATACGATGGTCTAAGCGACCTCGCCCAATCAATTCCGCACCTTCTGTCAGCAATCCGATAGGCTTTACAATCCTTCTTGCGGCATAAAACCCTGTAAGGGAAAGGACAACAAAAAGGGCAATCCCAAGAAATGATACCTCCCACAGCAGAGTATACATAGGTGCATAAGTTTCAGCAGGAAGCTGTCTTATGAATATATGCCATCTCTTTCCTCCAAAATTATCCGTTCCCATTCTGAAGGTAGAGTTTACAGGTGCAAAACCGATAATGGAGTTATTACTGCCGTGAGCATCATCAACTGCAACCCCCCATCCTGGTTTATCATCACTTATCTGTCCCATTAGTTCATCATTAATCCTGTGGCTCTTAGGCGGGAAGATCGGACATACAACCAGAGTTCCATCAGAAGTAACAAGATTTGCGTGGCCTGTCTCACCAATTTTAATATTGGTTATCGTCTTAAATATATCCTGAACATCATGAACCATATTTAAAACCCCTATTGCATTTTCATTGCCATGGTCAAAGATTGGAACGGCTACAGCCACTGAATATGTCTGTGTGTCCTCATTGTAATCTATGCCGCTTATGAATACCTTCCCTTTACCTTGATTAAATGTTGTATTCCACCAGTCCTTTTCACCTTCATTATAATCCTTTAGTTTATCTGTCGTAGAAATAACAGCCCCTTTTACATCTGTTATGAGGATTGAGCCATACCCCCTCATTTTTTCATCCTGATATTCTTTAAGATAATTTGTAAGATTATCATTTAAAATCTTATCACCCGGAGTATCTTTACTATCTTTTTCTTTATACGATTTGTTGGCTTTTAAAACAATATCCTTTATATAGGGTGAAAGTGCAAGACTTCGAGCATCCTGAATCTCCTTATCCATAATAATCTCTATCTTATCTGCAGTCTCCTTAGCCATTTCCTGAAAATTTGCACCTATGGAGTTTTTAAGGGCATTGATTCCGCTGAGGTATGTAAGAATAACTACGAGGACGCCTGGAATGGTTCCAACAAGCAGTATAGAGGTAACTACTTTTCTCTGAATCTTCCCACTTTTTCTGATTACATTATTCATTAAACATCTCTTGTTAAAATTTTACCACACTTTTTATATGTGTGCCCATATAAAGGCAATAACACCTGTAAGAATAAATTTCCCATCCACAACACCTTCACACGATAATCCCTGTGAGATTATCCTTCTGTGATAAAGGTAAAGATAGAATATCGTATATGCAATGGGAATTATAAGAAGATAACCAAGACTTGATAACCATCCAATCCGTGAGAAGATAAATAATCCTATAGCTGCCAGACCGGAAATAGCTAATAGAAATATCTTTGTCTTTTCCTTGCCTATTAATATTGGAATTGTCTCCCTGCCTACAAATCTGTCACCCTGAATATCCCTTATATCAAATAATACCGACCTTATATATGATATTAAGAATACAAATACAAACGATGCCATTATGGAAAAATTTATACCTCCCCATACTTTGGCAGATGCAGGCACAAGGACACATACAGTTGCCCATGCAAGGGCAACAAAAACATCCTTTGATGCAGGGATATCCTTTAACCTCTGATATTTTATATGCCTTGAAATGTAAGAGGGAAATATTTTCACACTATAGGCAATTCCAAGACATATAGAAATAAGCATCAACAGAAATGATGTGAATCCAGAAAAGGCGGATAATGCCAAGGATACCAAAGATGCGGTTACACCAATCTTTAATAATATATCCCTGTTCTTCTCGTAAAACTCAATCCTGTCAGGTTCATTTATCCTCACACTATCTTTATCTGCTATATGGTTAATATTATACATTGAGAAAAAATACAAAAATGACACCGCCATAAAATAGACAGACGGCTCTATACCGCTCAGGTAAGAGATTCCATAAGTCAGAAACGCCGCCCCAAGGGCTATATACAGATTGCTCCGAATCAAAAATTCTGCTGCATTATATAATTTTTGAAATCCCTTTCTGCTCCGCTTCTCAATTTCCTCAAGCCTCTTTACCACCCTCATTATCATCCAGTTCGGAGTTGAAGCACCTGCAGTAACACCAATAATATTAAACCTTGATATTTTTGACTCATCCAGTTCCGCCTCTGTCTCTATAAGAAATGTAGGGATTCCTGCAGATTCGGATACCTTTGCCAATCGGGTGGTATTTGCACTATTCTTTCCGCCTACGACAATCATTGCATCTACTTCCTTCGCCAGTCTTAATACCTCACCCTGTCTGTCTTCTGTTGCATCGCATATAGTCTCTGCAATTACACAATCAGGGTATTTCTCTTTCAGCCTTTTTGTAATCTCCTTATATTTTGATACATCAAGGGTTGTCTGCCCAACAACACATACCTTATCCATTGGAGGCAGTTTTTCTGCATCCTCCACAGTTCCTATTACAAACCCCTTTCCAGAAGTAAATCCCATAAGTCCGACTATCTCTGCATGTCCCTCATCACCTATAATCACAGTATAATAACCTTTATTGGCATGCTTCTTTATAATTGACTGCACCCGTGCAACAAGTGGGCATGTGGCATCATTTATCTTTACACCTTTTGCCTTTATCTCCTGTCTGACAGCAGGGGTTATGCCATGTGTCCTTATCACTACAGTCCCTGATTGGACACTGTCAAGGTTTTTAATTACCTTTACATTCTTTGATTCAAGCATCTCTATTACCTGGGGGTTATGAATCAAGGGACCGTATGTATAAAGCTCCTTCTCCTCTTCAACGGCATCAAGGACAATATCCATTGCCCTCTTTACCCCCATACAGAATCCTGCTGTCTTTGCCAATCTAACCTGCATAGTACAATTCTATATCCATACTGAAAATTCTTCAACCTGAATTATGAGAGAAGATATGATATGAATACTGATGAGAAAATCAGGAAAGATAATAAATGAATAATTTTGATGAGCCGTGCTGGGATCGAACCAGCGACCTACTGATTAAGAGTCAGTTGCTCTACCAGCTGAGCTAACGGCCCACTATTTAAAGCTATTTATATATTTTTAAGGAATTTTATGCAGTTTGTCAAGGAATTACTTAAATAATATGAAAGGTNNAATTAAATATCAAAGTAGAGGCCAAATTCGTATGGATGAGGCCTTAACCTCATCTGATTTACCTCTTTCTCCCTCTTATACTCAAGCCACATATCAATGGCATCCTGAGTAAATACATCTCCCTTTAACAGGAAGTCCTGGTCTTTCTCAAGTGCATCAAGTGCATCCTCCAATGAACCCGGGAGGGATGGGACATTCTTCAACTCTTCAGGTCCCAATGCGTATATATCCTTATCCAGAGGCTCACCGGGGTCAATCTTATTCTGCACGCCGTCAAGCCCTGCCAGAAGCATTGCTGCAAACGCAAGATAACCGTTGCATGACGGGTCGGGGAATCTTACCTCAACCCTCTTCGCCTTCGGACTTGGTGAATACATCGGAACTCTGACACTCGCACTCCTGTTTCTGCTTGAATATGCGAGATTAACGGGTGCCTCAAATCCTGGAACGAGTCTCTTATATGAATTGGTTGTAGGTGCCACTATCGCAGCAAGGGCATGTGCATGTTTTAATATGCCGCCTATATAATAGAGTGCCAGCTGACTTAAGCCCCCGTAGGCATTCCCCGCAAATAATGGTTTTCCGCCCTTCCATAAACTCTGATGTGTATGCATACCTGAGCCGTTATCATTCCATATAGGCTTCGGCATGAATGTAGCAGTCTTATTATTTCTCCTTGCTACATTCTTTACTATATACTTATACCACATGAGATTGTCAGCGCATTTTGTAAGAGGTGCAAACCTCATATCAATCTCGCACTGGCCAGCAGTGGCAACCTCATGGTGCTGACATTCAATATCTATCCCGATTGCCATCATGGTTAATGACATCTCTGCCCTGATATCCATAAGGCTGTCTGTTGGCGGGACAGGGAAATACCCTTCCTTATATCTTGGCTTATAACCGAGATTCGGGTTCTCCTCTTTGCCTGAGTTCCATTTCCCCTCTTTAGAATCAATAAAGTAATAGCTGCACTGCTCCTTAGTATCATATCTTATATCATCAAATATGAAGAACTCTGCCTCTGGTCCCATATAGGATGTGTCTGCAATGCCTGTGGACTTAAGATAAGCCTCAGCCTTCTGGGCAATGTATCGCGGGTCTCTGCTGTATCTCTCCTTGGTTATCGGGTCAACTACATTGCATATCATGGAGAGTGTAGGCTCCTTCGTAAATGGGTCCATAACAGCTGTTGCAGGGTCTGGAATGAGAAGCATATCGCTGGCATGTATTGGCTGCCATCCCCTTATTGACGAGCCGTCAAATCCAAATCCATTTTCAAATGAGCTTTCTTCCAATTGCGGTATTGGAAATGAGGTATGCTGCCATATACCAGGGAAATCCATAAACTTCAAATCAAGCATCTTTGCATTATTTTTCTTTGAAAACTCTAAAACCTCTTTTGGTGTCATAAATCCTCCCTCAAATTAAATTAAAAAATTGACTATTGAAAACTGAAAACTGAAAATTTGCTGTATCACCTCCTTATATTACAGATATAGTATTTTAAATTAGGGAAAGAGTTTAAAATAATTTCTCAAAGGCAGGTTTATAACATATATTATTCTGGAATGCAATTTTTTATTAACAAACCTCTCCCCTTATTCCCACCTGAACTGAAAAATAAAAAACAAAGACTTAATGAAACCACAGATACACACAGATATTTTTAAAAAATTTTAAACCTGTGTTTATCTGTGTTCATCTGTGGTTATTTTTATATTTTCTTTGCTCAAAAAAATAAAAACATTTGACAATCGTATATTCTTATGTAATTAATATCCTTAGGGCAAGTCGGACAAACGGCAGTAGTAGGTGGGTTTGGGGAACTACTTAAGCCTTATAATCCTGACTTGCCCTTTTCTATTTCAATTCTATATCCTACAACTTAAACAATACCTCTTGTAGAACTTGTCCCAACAAAATCAGGATAAGCCTGCATTCCGTGCTCGCCAATATCAAGTCCCTCACGCTCCTCATCTTCTTCTACTCTTAAACCCATGACAGACTTTATAACAAGCCAAACTATCAAGCTGACTACTACCACATAGACACCTACAGCCACCACACCTTTAATCTGTGAAATAAGCTGGGCTATACCACCGCCATAGAATAATCCTGTAATGCCACCACTGACATTTGCAGCAAACAATCCTAAAGAGAGGGTGCCCCATATACCATTGACAAGATGGACAGAAATAGCGCCTACAGGGTCATCTACCTTTACCTTATCAAAAAATAGGACTGCATAGACTACCAGTATGCCTGCCACAGTACCTATAATAAGCGAGCCAAAAGGGGTTACCCAGTTGCATGGGGCTGTAATCGCCACCAGGCCTGCAAGAATACCGTTTAGAGCCATACTGAGGTCAGGCTTGCCAAGCATCAGATAAGCGGCAAAAGTGGCTGCTACCCCTCCAACCGCCCCTGCTATACAAGTATTTATAGTAACCCTGGCAATAGCATCAGGGTCAGCAGCCATTGTGCTGCCAGGATTAAAACCAAACCAGCCAAACCACAGGACGAACATTCCGAGTGTCGCCATACCCATATCATGACCGGGGATAGCATTGACCTTGCCATCCTTTGTATATTTTCCAATTCTAGGCCCCAGTAAAATCGCTCCTATTAATGCAGCCCAGCCGCCGATACTGTGAACAACTGTAGATCCTGCAAAATCAAGGAATGGGGTTTTCATTGTAGCAAGCCATCCTCCTCCCCATATCCAATGCCCTGCTACAGGATATATGACTATAGCCATAGCAACAGAAAAAGCAAAAAAGGAAAAATATTTTATCCTCTCAGCAACTGCCCCTGATACAATTGTTGCAGCAGTTCCGGCAAAAACAAGTTGGAATATAAATTTTGCATAGAGAGGAACTCCTGTCCAGTTTAGCGAAGCAAAGACTCCCTGATAGGCATCTCCGGTGGCAGGACTATTGTCTGCCCCATAGAGCATCCACCCCGATGCACCAAAAAATGGACTACCATTACCAAACATAATGCCAAATCCGATAAACCAAAAAAAGACAGTGGTAACACAGAAGACTATGACATTTTTTGATAGGATATTTACAGCATTTTTTGAACGGCATAAGCCTGTCTCCACCATCCCAAAACCCAGATTCATAAAGAACACCAGAAAGGCAGTAATAAGAACCCAGACCGTATCTGCGGCAAATTTGGCATCCCATGATGGTGCCGCTGGTGCCGATGCAGCCTCTTCGGCAAAAACTCCTGCAACACTAAAAGTTGTCAGTGCTAACAAAATAAGCACTACATAAAAATACTTTTTTATAACCATTTTTAAATCCCCCCTTTTCAATTGCAGATTTCGGAATGCGGAATGCGGATTTAATTTAATTCCGCAATCTGCAATCCACATTCTGCATTTAGATTGCATCTTTTCCTCTCTCTCCTGTCCTTATCCTGATTGCATCTTCAAGATTAGATACGAATATTTTTCCATCCCCTATCCTGCCTGTCTTTGCAGTATTCATGATGGTATTAATCACCTTTTCTGCCAAATCATCAGTAACAATAATCTCAAGCTTTACCTTTGGCAGGAAATCAACCACATATTCTGCACCACGATAAAGCTCTGTATGCCCCTTCTGCCTTCCAAATCCCTTTACCTCACTGACTGTTATCCCCTGAATACCTGCCTTATTAAGCTCATCCTTAACCTCATCCAACTTAAAAGGCTTAATAATCGCCTCAATCTTTTTCATTTTTTTCACCTCCCTTTTTTCACCCTCACCCTAACCCTCTCCCATTAAGGGAGAGGGAGTTTTTAACTTTTTAGAGTTCGTCAATCTTAAAAGTAGAAGAACATATTTATAGCCACTGTATCCTGCCCCTTTTCACTTGCCGCATTACTTCCTTTGTCAAATACCTTCTGGTCAGATACATCATGTCTGTATTCGGGTCTTATAACCAAATTCTTCTTAATAGTAAATTCAGGTGTGATTGTAATCTCCGTCATCTCCTGCTTTACCCCTGTCCTTGCCCCATCATTATCACTGAATGTCTCTGCCCTGATATTAATGGCATATCTATCACTGGCAGCATATCTGATAGCACCTGCAAGTCCTGACCATTTACTGTCTCCATTTGCAGTCACAACATTATTCGGGTCCTTCTGCTCACTCCCATTAACATAATCAAAGTTAAGTGTTAGTTTCTCTAATAGAGTTACAGTTAAATTTGCATTAGCTACACTTCTTATATTGCTCTCATTATTATTCTGTTCAGGACCACTCATGTATTTGAGATTCAGCATGGTATTTTCTATAGGTGTCAATATCAGATGGGCGCAATAGCTCTTTGCCTTATTATTATCCACAACATTGTCCCATCCATTTAAAATCTGTCCCATGACAGTAGCCATATCATTGAACTTATATGTTGCCCTGAGTCCAGTATGGGTAAAAGGAATGGTGTAATAAAAGAGTAATGAACGGGAGTAATTGTAATTCCATGCATCGTACCCCTCAATAACCTCTGCCCCCATCTCTGTAATGAATTTACCCATATCAAGTGTAAGTCCGCTTCCTATAGGTGCAACATATCGGACATAAGCCTGCTGGACATCAAAATCATTGCTCTGGGCTACCCCTGTAGAGTGAATAGCAGCCGGTATTGTATAACCATACATAATATCTGTCCTGAAGCCGATGTTACTCTCCTCAGTTGCCTCCTTCTGAAAAACAAGCTCGGCAACATCCACATTAAAACCATTCGCATTCATATTGAAGGGACGATAATTAACCATCCTTGTATCCGGGTCGTTAAGATTATGGTTATATGCTGTAGAAACAAATCCATTAACCTTCACATCCTTTAAAATATCACCTGCATCCTCTGCCCTTGAAATACCAGAAAACGAAAGACAAAACATACTAACAATTACAAAAATCTTTAACTTTTTCATTAAATTTCCTCCTTTCAGTTAACCGAACTTTTAAGCCTCTTTACCTTTTCAATTACTACCCTTGATTTTGGCAGGCAATCCCCCCTTTCCCATCTGGAAACTGTGGTTACTGTAACTCCAATCCTCCTCGCAAATTCTTCCTGTGTAATCCCCAGCTTCTCCCTTATATTTTTTATGTCTTCTCTTTTAATCATCTGTATATACATATGAGCAAATGGTATGCCAAATAAGATTGAAGATTGAAGATTGAAGATTGAAGATTGAAAACTTATTGATTTGGTTAGGGAAAATAATTTATTTGGTCAGTGGTCAGTGGTCAGTGGTCAGCAGTATTATGCTATATATTTAAGCAGAGGGTAATTTTTATGCCTAATTTTGTGGCAGAACAAAGACTTGAACACGAATAACACGAATGGGACAAATTACACGAATAACTACTAATTACAGAAAATATTTTTACTTTTAATTTTAGTTTTTATTCGTGCCATTCGTATATTCGTGAAATTCGTGTTCCAGAATTTTATAATTTCCTATATTTTGAAATATTACTCCTTTGTAAGTTCCTTTAGCTGATTCAACATGAATATATCAAGGACAGGATTCCCTGATGTATGACTGCCACTGCTTCCCACAATAGCTGAAGGGACTTTTATATCTTTCAGTGCATTTGCAACACCTACAAGGGTATCTTTCTTCATCTGCAGTCTTAGCTCAAGTGAGTTATCAGCCTTTGCCAATGCCTGTCTTCCCTCCGCCTCTTTTATAGCAGCAATCCTCTTTCCTTCTGCATCTTCAATCGTAGACTGTTTCTCAAGTCTTGATTTTTCTAATAATAACTGTGCCGCCTCCTTACCTTTCTGTGCAGTAATAATTGCCACTGACTTTTCCTTCTCCGCCTCAATCCTTGCAAGCTCTGCATCCTTCTCAGCCCTTATTCTTGCCTCCAATCTCAGAGGCTCTTCCCTCATCTTTGTCTCGGCATAAAGTTTCTCCTCTTCAGCCTTTGCAGTAATTGCATCCTGTTTCGCCTTCTCTGCCATGATAATCGCATTATTCCTCTGCTGTTCAAGCAGCCTCTGTTCATCAAACTTTGACTGGGATTGTTTATCATACTCAATCTTCTTTAAGGTGAAATTATTAAAATTTATCCCATATTTATCGGAAATCGGCGGCATCCTCACAGGCATTGATATGTTGTTTTCCGACTTTGTTATCGGAGTTAAAATTATATTCCCATCCACTACCCTTTTTTCATAGGCAATCATCCCATTCTGCAGGCTGTCAAATATATCCCTGATAAAGTTACCCCTCTCACGAATAGAGTCTGTACTGCTGTATGATGCAGCAACGATGGTCATCACGCTGTTAATATAGTTCCTCAATATCTTCTGCTGTAAGGTATCCTCATTTTGCGCATCCCTGACAATCAATTTCATCTTTTCAGGGATGGATGGGAGTGTATATCTTATAATGCCATTTATGCTCCCGATGCCATTATCCTTAAAAACCACATTGATTGAATCAATAACCTTCTTCTCCTCTTTCCTGATATTTTCTATTCTGTCTTCAAATGTGACAACACCTGATGCCCTGAACTTTGTTACATCACTTAAGGGACCCTTCCAATATAACCCCGGCTCTGTAATAATTTTCAACTCCCCGCTGGGCCATTTCTGAACTACATGATAATAACCCATAGGGTTTTTACCAAAAAGGGAATAGATTATTACTATTCCCAAAATAACAGGAATCAACTTCTTTACACTAAAAATTTGCATGATATTCATATCTCCCCCCTTTTTTTAATAGTAGGCAGTAAGCAGTAGGCAGTATTTTTTTCTGCTTACTCCTTACTGTATACTGCTTACTGTTCTAAATCCAATATCCCCCCTGCAGACATTTGGCTTCTCTGTCTTTCTCACAGATACACGCATTTCATTCATGTCACTATTCCATGAACCGCCGCGGATTACCTTCAGGTGGTTATTTAATCGCGGCCTTGGATTGTTCTCCTCCCCTCCCATATAAAGCTCATATCCATCCGAAGTCCATTCCCACACATTCCCAGCCATATCATTAACCCCAAAGCCATTCATACTGAAAGTCCCAACAGGCATAACCCCCCTGCCTCTAAAATTAGATAGATAAGTCTCTCCGGAATTCCCCCACACATATCTCATACCTTCATAACCTCCTCTGGCAGAGTATTCCCACTGTGGCTCAGTAGGAAGGGACTTTCCAACCCATCTGGCATAGGCATTGGCGGCATACCAGCTTACATAAACTACGGGATGATCCTCTTTCCCTTTTGGAAATTCATTACCAGCCCAGTCATTCAGATAATTATAATCTGCCTCTTCAAATCTAACTTTGCCCTTCTGCCAGTAAGGATTTGCAAGAATAAATCTCTGATACTGAATATTGGTCACTTCATATCTGTCCATATAAAAACTGCCTATCTCAACCCTATGTAACGGCCTCTCATCAAACTCACCATCTGGACTTCCCATGATGAATGAACCTTGCGGAATCTCTACCATCTCAACTGCATCCATAGGTGTTGCAGACACATCCTCGCTCTTTTTGTTCCAGTAAAAGGTAAGAAGCAAGAAGCAGGAAACAAGAAGCAAGAAACCAAAAGTCTTTATTCTGTCTTCTGTCTTCTGTCTTCTGTCTTCCTTGTTCATTTCCCCTTCCCCTTCTTTTCCATTATTTCTCTAATCTCATTTTTTAACTCCAATCTCCTTTTTGCAAGCTCATAAAAACCGTGCCACTGGGTATAATCTGGTCCCATCATGGATGCACCCATCCTCGCCCTTCTCCCCTCATGATGCCAGTATTCAAAAAATTCAAACTCTATCTCCTCGTCAAACTTATCCTTTGTCAGATAACCCAGTTTATAAAGCTCATCCATCTCCTTCTTTACAGGCTTGTAATACTCCTCATTATAAAGGGTGATTACATTGTCAAACTGCTGGTAATACCCTTCAACCCAGTTTTTTGAATGACAGGATAGGCATACCATCTGCATCCTTTCTCTTTTACCCTTCCAGTCATTTGTCTTTTCAGATAATGGCCATTCAAGCTCCCACGAAAGCCTGTCACTCACATTATGTGTTGGCTCAAGCCCGCCAATCCCTGACATATGGCATGTAGCACAAGTTGGTGACCTGAAATGTCTTGTATCCCATGCCGATGCTGCAATATCCATATTCCATTTTTCTTTTTCCGAGCTGTATATAACACCATGCTTTGATTCCATATAAATTTCATACTGGGGGTGGTCGGG
>DNJG01000016.1 GCA_003489165.1 Nitrospinota bacterium
TAAATATGGCGAAGAGATAGGGCTTGGCTCAAGAGAATATGAGCTGATAAAGGGTTAGTGCCGTTGGACGAAAAATACAAATGTATTTTTCAGGTTAAAAATGATAAATTATTTATGCGCCGAAGTGGCGGAATTGGCAGACGCGTTAGATTCAGGGTCTAATGTCCGCAAGGATGTGGGGGTTCGAGTCCCCCCTTCGGCATCAAAAACAAAAACCTAATTTTCACCACAGAGGGCACAGAGAAAGACAAAAAGATTAATGAAATATCTATTTAAAATTATAATATTCCTCTTTTTATCAGTCTTCTGCATTGCAGGTTCAGTTTATGCAGTTGACCTGCCGGAGGAATCCCTCTACTATGACATTAGTTTCTTATGGTTTAAAAAGGCTGCTGAAGGAAAAATAACATTTAAGAAAAATAATAATGATAGTAATTATACTGCTGTATTAGAGGCGGAGACACTTGGGTTTATAGGCTTCATCACGAGTTATCGCAAATATTTATACATCTCACATCTCAGATATGATGAGAATCTTAATAGATTAATATCCACAAAATTTGAAAGGATTGAGATTGTAGGAAATAAGATATGGCAGTCTGCCACTCTTATAGACTATGAAAAAAATAAGATAAACTGGAAGTCTTCTTTCATGCAAAAACTCTTAAAGGAGACTGTTGAAGAGATACCTTCTGATACAATCTATGATGATATTCTTTCTGCACTATTTAATTTCAGATTTGGATTCCTCGGGAATATTGAGAAAGGAAAAGATTATATTGTTAAAGGAATTCCTGATAAGGGGATTGTGAACTATTCCATTCATGTATCCTCTCATGGAGAGGAGATTCCTGTAAAGAAAAGATTGGGCATAGAAAAAGAGGACGGTTATATGCTTCTGGTAAAGGTCCCCAGAGCGATATTCAAATCAAAAGGGATTGTCTGGATATGGTTTACCAAAGACTTGCTTCCTATAACAGCAACAGTTGAAGATGCTGTTATATTTGGCGATATAACAGGCGTATTAAATAACAATAGGCAAACCAATCTCTCATTACTATAATTATTGGAGGATATATGGGATTAATGGATGGTAAAAAGGGTATTGTATTTGGTGTGGCAAATGAGAGGAGTATTGCATGGGCATGTGCCAAGCAATTGGCAGATGGAGGGGCTGAGGTTGCATTTACATATCAAAATGAAATTTTAGAAAAAAGGGTAAGACCATTGGCAGAGAGTGTTGGTGCAAAAATTATTGAGCCGTGCGATGTAAGCAAAAATGAGCAGGTTGAGTCAGTTTTTAAAAAAATTGGCGATAGTTTTCAGGGGCTTGATTTTATGATTCATTCCCTTGCATTTGCAAATAAAGATGAGCTTTCGGGGAGATATATCAATACAAGCAGAGAAGGATTTTTACTGGCAATGGATGTAAGTGTCTATTCCCTTACCTTATTATGCAGACATGCAGAGCCTCTTATGAACGGAAGAAATGGGAGCATTGTTACATTGACATATTATGGGGCAGAAAAGGTAATACCAAATTATAATGTTATGGGGGTGGCAAAGGCAGGGCTTGAGGCGAGTGTCCGCTACCTGTCATCCGATATGGGACAGAATGGCATCAGGGTGAATGCAATATCTGCAGGACCAATAAAGACACTTGCCGCATCAGGCATTGCAGGGCTTAGAACTATGCTGGAACATTGCGTTGAAAAATCACCATTAAAAAGGAATATTACAGCCGAAGAAGTTGGTAAGACAGCACTCTATCTATGCAGTGACCTCTCAAGCGGTGTAACTGGCGAGATTATATATGTTGATGCAGGATATAATATAATAGGCATGTAACCCCACACACACCTATCCCATGTGATGCCCTGCTGATGTAATCATTCCATTTATTATAAGTCCAGCCATTATCAGGAATATTATAATAAATACTGCAATCGCTGTCTTTCTTTCCCCGAGCTTTATTGAACTGTTTCTGTCAAAAAAAGGTAAAAGGATTAGTGGTGTAAATATTATAAAAGGGGCAAATATCAGAGAATATACCCAGATATTTTCCAATGAATATAGCCATAGGAACATCCATGGCGGTTTTGTAACCTCAATCCCTTCTACTGGCTCCCCCCCAAGCGGAGGTTCTATTATAAGGGCAAGGATAGAAATAATTAACATTGTAAATAGTCCATATTTTATCAACTGCCTTATATGGGAAGTAAAATCTACCATTCTTTCTTCTCCTCCTGACGGAAGAGGAGAAATTCTATGTATTTTTATAAGAAAAATATGGACTGATAACAAGAAGATAGTAAGAATTGGCAGTATTGAGATGTGAAGTGTATAAAACCTCCCCAATATATTGACCCTTGAAAATTCTGAAGAAAATATATTTCCAATAGCTCCAAGTTTTTCCATCGCCCACAGATGATGATGCAGTGCCTCATAACCCTCCTGGTCCCACTTTAAGACAGTCCCGGTAAATATAAATCCTCCTGCTATTGAAAGAAGTAATACACCGCTAAGCCAGGTAAATTCCCTCGGTTTTTTATATGATGCGGTTAAAAATACCCTGATTAGATGCAGCGATGCTGTTACAGTAATTATCTGAACTGCCCAATAGTGTATCCCTCTTATAAACCACCCAAGATATACTTCATCCTTTATATATGAGATACTTTTATTGGCATCTGAGACAGCAGGATTATAGAATTGAGTAAGAATAAAACCACTTATAAATAGAATAACAAGAGATATTAGTGTAATGCCTCCAAGTGTGTAGGGTATTTTGTTGGCATGGGAAGGAATTTGATAATGAAAAGAATTTATTCCTAATGAC
>DNJG01000142.1 GCA_003489165.1 Nitrospinota bacterium
TATAGTCTGATTTGCGAGGATTGAGATGGAGGCAAGACTTATGAGGATTATTCCAAATCCTGCCGAAAGAATATGACCATGCTCGCTTTTATGAAATATAGGGGCAGAGCCGTGAAGCATATCCATAATTACTATGATTGAAATGTTAAAGACACAGCTTCCCATAATATCGCCGAGTGCGATATTGGGTGTATCTGCAATAGCCACAGAGCTTATGCCTGTAATAAGTTCAGGAAGGGATGTAACGCTTGCCATGAGGATGAGCCCTATCCATGCCCTGCCGAGCCCTGTCTTTTCGGCAATAATATCGCCATACCTTGAAAGCCTTATGCCGCAAAAGACTATCACGGCAGAACAGAAAATAAACTCAAGCCATACAATGAGCATTCTTAACCTTTTGTTCTTGTCTGAAAATTATAAAAAGCAACCACAGAGTCACGGAGACACAGAGAAAAAAACTAATCTTTTTTTGACACAGATGGACACTGATTATTTATGATTTTCATGACTCTTTTTTCTGTGCCAATCATAGCTTATCTGTGTCTTTCAGTGTCTTTATTTTTAAGTCTTTCTCTGTGCCTCAGTATCTCAGTGGTTAAAATTATGTTTTTGTCATTCCTTACAGGTGTTTAATATCATCCTTCTCTTCTTCCTTTAAAAATTTCTTTTCCAGATAAGTCCTTGCAATCTCCTTTCCCCCGAAGCCAAATGCAAGGGCAAGGGCAAGGACAATTCCACCGAATATTATTGTAAATGCAATGACAACAGTCTCCCTCCCTATACCAAGCTGTTCCAATGCCATTGTGCCTGAAAAGACAAGTATCGTAAACTTAACAAACCTGCCTATAAGTCCTGAAATTTTCATCCCTGCATTCACCGACGCTATGAGGGCAGCCCTCCCTAAAAAATTGCTTAGCAGATAACCAAACAAAAGCAAGAGAGTGGCAACAAATACATTCGGAAGATAAAGGAGAATTCTTTCAAAGATTCGCTCAACAGTGGAGACCTCAAGGGCTTTCATAGAGATAACAGCAAAGACAACAATGGTAAGCCATCCGATTATCCTTGAAAGCAAAATAGATACGGAATCCCTTATCCCTCCTTTCCTCAATAATTCTATCACCCCTGACCGCTCTGATAACTTATCAAGACCGATTGCCTTAAAAAACCTTAGAAAGAGAACCTTTAAAACCATTCCAAAAACTATGCCTACAATCAGAACAAGAATAGCTGTAATAAAATTTGGTAAGAAGTGGAGAGCCTTTTCAAGAAATCTCTCAAACGGACCTATTACTAATTTTTGAAAAATATCCATAACTACCCCCTTTCATTATTCCACCTTTCTATGAATAAAATCTTCCTCTCCTCAAAAATCTTGCACAAATGTTCAATCTTCCCCTCCACCTCTGAGGCATTGCTGTTCCATGTCTCTTTTACAAAGGATGCAGTTCTTCCGATATACAGCGGTGTAAGGGATTTCAACAGGTGCTCCTTGCTTATCACCTTTTTGTGCGATGCAATTGCAAAGCTGTATATAATCTCCACCCAAACCTCATCCGGAATATTAAATTCCTCCTTTGATACTCCATCTGCCATGTGCAAAAAATTTATAACATCCTTTGAGAGGAATTCTTTCCATATCTCCCCTAACTCCTTAACCCCGAGCCTGAATTTATCAATCATCCTGTCAAGATTAACTGAGACAGGCTCAAGTCCGACTGCATATTGAAAGCCATAAATCGGCACCAGCTCTGTTTTTATTATATTCTTCCATACATCTGAATATGCCTCCATAGAATCAAAGGCCGCTCCTACAACCTGATAGAGCATTGCACTTAAATCTGCTCCGGGGTCTTTTGGGTCATGAATCTTTGCACCCAAAAAGGATTGACAAACCCTGAAATTATTAGCAATGGCAGTAGTTGTCATCCATATATCTATCCCGTATCTTGCAACATCAGTTTCCCAGACCTCTCTATTCAGGTAGAATTTTGCAAGCCTTCCCGAGAAGCCAAAATCGCCGCCTATTGGCTGCCTTATCCTCTTGCCATATAAAGCCCTCGTCAGGGGATAGATTATGCTATTGGTTATAGTTCCATCATATTTATGCCTGTGGTAGAGAGGGGCAACATAATCAAAACCTCCCTCAATTACAGGTTTTATGAGAAGCTCTATCCATTCGGGTGTAATACTCCTAAGGTCAGAGTCTACAACCACACATGCCTTAGCATTGATAGTATCTGATAGTTCAAATATTGTCCTGAAGGCGCTCCCCTTTCCGGGGATACCGTAATATGGTGTTGCTATCTTGAAAAATGACCCAACCCTGTGGTGCAGTAAAATAGACTGGAAATCCTCTATTGTTGACTGATGAAAAATTTCCATTGTGCCATCGGTAGAGCCGCCGTCAGAATTTACAAGGACAGATTTTTTGTCAGGGAAATATTTTGCAAGTCCTGCCTGAACAGCCCTTACAACATGGCCTATAGTGTGTGCATTATTGTAGCTCGGAATCCCTACAAGGATATCCGCACTCTTTATCTCATCAATTTTGCTGTGAATCTCTTCTCTAAGAGTAATCTTTTCCACAAGAACAAAAACCTAATGAAACCACAGATAAACACAGATTAACACAGATTTTAAAGCCTTAAATCTTTTTTTCTGTGTAAATCTGTGTCCAATTTTTATAATTTCCTATATAGAAATAAACCTTTTTCATTCCCT
>DNJG01000011.1 GCA_003489165.1 Nitrospinota bacterium
CAGGATACATAAAAACCTCTGGCCCTATGGGAGTGGTGTATGGGGAAAGAAGGAATGGATATGCCCCAATATTGATAATGAAAATGTAGTATCTCTTTATGAAGGCAACACAAACCTCTTCTGGGCTGAGAGGTTTGGAAAAGATATAGGTTTGGAGAATTTATGGATAAAGATGTGCGGCAACAGCCACAGCGGCTCATTCAAAGACCTTGGCATGACAGTCCTCGTATCAATGGTCAAGCAGATGATAGCCAATGGCAAAAAGATAAATGCAGTTGCCTGTGCATCAACCGGAGATACCTCTGCGGCACTTGCCACATACTGTGCGGCTGCAGGCATCCAGTCTATCGTATTCCTGCCGAAGGGGAAGGTTTCTATCGCCCAGCTTATCCAGCCTATAGCAAACGGCTCACTCGTATTATCACTTGAGACAGATTTTGATGGGTGTATGGAAATTGTTCAGAAGATATGCAGTGACCATAATATATATCTTGCCAATTCCATGAACTCCCTCAGGGTGGAAGGGCAGAAGACAGTCAGTATAGAGATTGCCCAGCAGTTTGACTGGAATGTCCCTGATGTAATTATAATTCCCGGCGGCAATCTCGGTAATGTAAGCGCCCTCGGTAAGGGTTTTTTAATGTTGAAGGATTTGGGGATTATAGATAAACTGCCAAGGATAGTTGTTGCACAGGCAGAAAGGGCAAATCCACTTTATCTGAGCTATAAAACGGGGTTTAAGGAATTTAAACCTATTGTGGCAGGACAGACGCTTGCCAGTGCAATACAGATAGGTAATCCTGTCAGCCATGAGAAGGCAGTAAAGACCTTAAAGATATTTAACGGTATTGTGGAGCAGGCTACAGAAGATGAGCTGTCAAATGCAGCAGCTAAGGGGGATAAATATGGTATGTTTAACTGCCCCCATACAGGTGTTGCGCTTGCCGTTCTTTTTAAATTATTAAAGAGCGGTGAGATTGACTCAAAAGAAAAGGTGGTGGTAATATCTACCGCACACGGGCTTAAGTTTACAGATTTTAAGAAGGACTATCATGAGGGCAAGATAGAGGGGGTCCAGTCAAGATATGCAAACCTCCCTGTCCAGTTGCCTGCTGATATAGATAAGATTAAGGGTGTGATATACGAGAGGATTGAAAAAGAGGGTCATAACTGAATAGTAAGGAGGAGATATTATGTCAACGACTTCAAAAATTTCACGCTCTTTAATTGATGTTGTCAATACTATAGAGCCGGAAGGCGATATTAACTTCAAGGTTAAACATATAATTGAAAATGAACTTATAAGGAGGTTAAATAGGTATGAGCTGACTATAAGAATCCTTGAAAATAAATATGGTATGTCTTTGTCAGAATTTAAGAAAAAAAAGGTAGTAGTAAAAAAGGGCTACTCATACGAGGTAGAAAATGACCTATGGGAATGGGAGTCTTCGCAGGATGGTGTAAAAACAGTAAAGACAGAGATTAAAAAACTAAAGACAACCTGATGCTAAAGAAAGTTATCTCAGAAATTGAGAAGACATCTTCAGAGTTTCCTTTCATCAAAAATATTGTAAAGATGGATGAAACAGAACATACTATAAAATGCAGACTTATCTTAAAAGAAGATTTATTTGTTCAGGTCTATGTAAATGTGGAAACTGATACTGTTGGATTCGTTCTTATCAACAAGGGACAGAGAGTCTATGGGAGGGATGCCATTGAGGGAAAATGGCACAGGCATACATTTGAAAAACCTTTATACCATGATTTTTCACCAACAGGCGTAAAGAAGGTAAACCTGAAGGGGTTTCTGATAGAGGTTCAAGAGATACTGGATAGGGAAAATCTTCTGTAAAGTATGCTGGAGTTTTAAAAAGAGATATTAATGACCTTAACCTAAAAAATATAGTGTGAAATAAAAAAATATAAAAGCTAAAAAGCCTTTATCTGTGAAAATCTGTGGCTAAATATTTTTAGGAGGTAAATTGAAAATTAAAAAGGCTGTATTTCCTGTTGCAGGGCTCGGGACAAGATTTCTCCCTGCTACAAAGGCATCTCCGAAGGAGATGATGCCTCTTGTTGATAAGCCTCTAATACAGTATGTGGTTGAAGAGGCGATAGATGCCGGTATAGAAGAGGTCATCATGATAACAGGGAGGGGGAAGAATGCCATTGAAGACCACTTTGATATATCTTTTGAGCTTGAGCATGCCCTTAGGGGTAAGAATGATAATAAGATGTTAGAAGAGGTTCAGAGGATTTCAAATCTTGTTGATTTCTGGTATATAAGGCAGAAGGAGCCTCTCGGACTCGGTCATGCAATTTTAAGGACTAAAGACCTTATTGGCAATGAGCCTTTTGCAGTATTGCTTGGAGATGATATAATCCATTCAGATGTGCCTACAATAAAGCAATTAATGAATATATATGAAAAATATAATGCCTCTGTCATTGCAGTGGAGAAGGTTGATAAGAAAGACATTTCAGGCTATGGAGTGATTGAGCCTAAAAAGCTTGATGAGAGGGTGTATCAGATAATGGACATGGTGGAAAAACCATCCCCTCAAGATGCACCTTCAGATTTGGCGATAATTGGCAGATATATCCTGACACCTGAGATATTTACGGCGTTGGAAAAGACTGTTCCTGATAAATCAGGAGAGATACAGCTTACCTATGGATTAAGACATCTCCTCAAAAATCAGGTTGTATATGCCTATCAGTTTGAAGGCAAGAGATACGATGCAGGGAATAAATTGGGTTTTCTTAAAGCCACTGTTGAGTTTGCACTGAGAAGACCCGACCTTGGAGATAAATTCAGGGAATATTTGAAGGGACTGGAGCTTTAAAAGTGTATTGATTTTATGGCAGTCAAAAAGAAAAAAGATTCATCTACAGAAATACCTATTAAAAGGGATGAGGTTAAAAACCATACTAATTATACATACTTAGAGGTGTCTGCAGAAAGATATGCCTTAGGAGAGACAAGTTTCATAATGCTGGATTTATATGAAACCGCAGACCATTTATTTGTAGAGGCTGAAATGCCGGGAGTTTTAGAAGACGATATAAAAGTTTATACAAGCGGAGATAATCTGGTTATTGAAGGAAATAAGTGTGAACGGATTGAAGGTGAAGGGAAGGTAAATTTTCTATGTATGGAGAGGTCTTTTGGCCCCTTTAAGAGAACGGTCAGCATTGGTTCGGCAACAGATAAGAGCCGTATAAAGGCAGTCTATTCAAAGGGTATATTGATTGTGCAGATTCCAAAGAGCAGGGAGAGAAGGGAAAAGACAAGGTGGATTGAAATTGAGAAAAGTGGTGAATAACAACAAGGAGGCAATTATTAATGGAAGAAAATAATAACGAAGAAAAGGTAGTAACGGCAGTTGATGCATCTCAGGATTTGCAGACAGAGTTCAAAATCCCTGATGAACTCCCCCTTCTTCCTGTAAGAGATATCGTTATATTTCCATACATGATACTTCCTCTATTTGTGGGGAGGGAATCTTCTATAAATGCTGTAAATGAAGCCCTCGCATCTGACAGGATGATCCTTCTGGTTGCACAAAAGGATGCAGGGAACAATGAGCCAAAACCTGAGGATTTATATAAAGTTGGTACAGTGGTAATGATCATAAGGATGCTAAAGCTTCCTGATGGGAGGGTTAAGATACTTGTGCAGGGGTTATCTAAGGCAAAGATTAATAGTTATGTTTCAGATAAACCGTTTTACAAGGTAAAGGTTGAGAGGATTAAAGAACCATCAGAGCCTAAGGAAAAAACACTAAAGACAGAGGCACTCATGAGGAATGTAAGGGAACAATTGGAGAAGGCTATCACCCTTGGGAAGATGCTGCCCCCCGACCTCCTTGTCATTGCCGATAATCTTGACTCTCCGGGAAAATTAGCAGATTTAGCAGCATCCAATCTTGGGCTTAAGGTAGAAGAGGCGCAGCAGATTTTAGAGATACTTGACCATGAAGAGAGATTAAAGAAAGTAGGGGAGTTCCTGGGCAAGGAGGTAGAGGTGCTTGCCATGCAGCAGAAGATTCAGTCTGCCGCACAGGAGGAGATGACAAAGACACAGAAGGAATATTTTTTAAGGGAGCAGTTAAAGGCTATACAGAAAGAGCTTGGCGATATTGATGAGAAGACTGAAGAGATAAATGAGTTTAAGAAAAAGATAGCAGATGTAAAGATGCCAAAGGAGGTTGAGAAAGAGGCATTAAAGCAGCTTGACAGGCTGGCAAAGATGCACCCGGAAGCGGCAGAGGCTACTACTGTCAGGACATACCTTGAATGGATGGTTGAACTTCCGTGGAGTAAGTCAACTGCAGATAATCTTAACATAAAGAGTGCCGCAAAAGTTCTTGAGGAAGACCACTATGATTTAGAAAAGGTGAAGGAGAGGATACTTGAGTATCTTGCTGTAAGAAAGCTGAAGACAAAGATGAAGGGCCCTATATTATGTTTTGTCGGTCCACCGGGAGTTGGAAAGACATCTCTCGGCAAGTCTATAGCAAGGTCGCTTGGGAGGCAGTTTGTAAGAATCTCACTCGGCGGTGTAAGGGATGAGGCTGAGATTAGGGGACACAGAAGGACATATATCGGTTCTCTTCCCGGAAGGATTATTCAAGGGATAAAGCAGGCAGGCTCAAATAACCCTGTTTTCATGATGGATGAGGTGGATAAGATTGGTGCTGATTTCAGAGGCGACCCGTCTGCAGCACTCTTAGAGGTTCTTGACCCTGAACAGAACTATTCGTTCAGTGACCATTATCTTGGAGTTCCATTTGACCTCTCAAATGTAATGTTTATTACGACAGCAAATCTTACGGACCCCATACCTTCGGCATTGAAAGATAGGATGGAGATAATAAGCCTCTCAGGTTATACAGAGGAGGAGAAACTGGGAATAGCTAAAAAATATCTCATACCGAGACAGATGGAGGAACATGGCATAAAGGCTAAGCAGATTCATATATCTGATGAGGCAGTGCTTAAGATTATCTCTCAGTATACGAGAGAGGCAGGCTTAAGGAATCTTGAGAGGGAGATAGCAACTATATGCAGAAAGGTTGCAAAAGATGTTGCACAAGGGAATGGGAGACTCCATCGTATAAGTGCAGCAAATCTTAATAAGTTTCTTGGTATAAGAAAGTTTCTCTCTGAGACTGAGGCGGAGAGGAATCAGGTGGGTGTTGCAACAGGGCTTGCATGGACACAGGCAGGCGGTGAGATTATGCATATTGAGGTAACGACTATGAAGGGAAGGGGTGCCCTTACACTTACAGGACAACTTGGCGATGTAATGAAAGAGTCTGCACAGGCTGCAATGAGCTATGCAAGGTCAAGGTCAAAAAATTATGGATTGAAGGAAGATTTCTACCAGAAGATAGATGTTCATATCCATGTCCCTGCCGGTGCCATTCCAAAGGACGGTCCTTCGGCAGGTATAACTATGGCAACTGCACTCATATCAAGGCTTACAGGCATTCCTGTGAGAAAGGATGTAGCAATGACAGGCGAAATAACATTAACTGGACGGGTTCTTCCAATCGGAGGGCTAAAGGAGAAATCGCTTGCGGCAAAGAGGGCAGGTATAATGACCATCATAATACCGAAGGACAATAATAAAGATTTAGAGGAGATACCTTCAAATATAAGAAAGGATATGAAATTCATCCTTGCAAAAGAGATGGATGATGTAATAAAAAGCGCACTTTTATTTGATAAAGAAAAGAAGCAAAAGATTAAGGGTAAGCCCCGCAGAAGCAAACCAAAATAAAGTTTGCATTTTTATTCTTAACAATAATGTATGTCCCTGCATGTCAGCACTTGATTCTCCCTTGTGCCGCTGCGGTAAATGGTCAGTCCTTTACATCCCAATTTATGTGCAAGTAAAAAGGCATTTTTCACATCAGAAATTTCAGCATCAGGGGGAAAGTTTATAGTCTTTGATACTGCATTATCAGTGTGTTTTTGAAATGTTGCTTGCATCTTTACATGCCATTCAGGCGATATATCAAAGGATGTTACGAATAATCTCTTTACATCATCAGGTATTTCTTTTGTTGAAGTAAGATTTAAACCTTTCTGTAATTCTTTTCTCAATTCTTTGTTATAGAAACCTCTTGTTTTGGCAATTTCAATAAATAATGGATTTATTTGTAATAATTTTACATCTTCAAGTGCTCTGCGGATATAACTGATAGCATATAATGGCTCAATACCACTTGAGCATCCGGCTATAATTGATAATGTTCCCGTTGGGGCAATTGTAATCAATGTGGCATTCCTCCTATGAAGTTTAGGAGTTTTGGAGTTTTGGAGTTCAGGAGTTAGAGAATCAGAAGATTTTGAATTCTTGCACTCCTTCACTCCTTTACTACTTAAGTCTTTATAATTTGGGTATGTTCCTCTCTCCTTTGCCAACTCAGCCGATTTCTCTTCTGCCCTTTCTCTTATGAATTTTATAATCCCCTCAGCAATCTTCAATGCCTCCTCTGAATTGTAAGATATTGAGAGCATAATCAGGAGGTCTGCAAAACCCATTACGCCGAGGCCGATTTTTCTATTTCCCTTTGACATTTTTTTAATCTGAGGTAATGGATAATTGGAGACATCAATCACATTGTCAAGAAAATGCACAGCCTTGTAAACAGTGTCTCTGAGTTTTTCCCAATTAATCTCGTACTGAAAGGATTCGAGGGTTCGAGGGTTTGAGGGTTTGATTCTTATTTTTACTTGACCCCTTGACCCCTTCTTCCTGAGCATCTTCGTCAGATTTATTGACCCAAGATTACATGACTCATAAGGCAACAGTGGCTGTTCGCCGCAGGGGTTCGTGCTCTCCATTTCGCCAAGGTGTGGTGTGGGATTATTTCTGTTTATGCGGTTAAGAAAAAGGACACCGGGTTCACCACTCTTCCATGCAGATTGAACTATCCTTTCAAATACACCCTTTGCCTTTAGTTTTCCTGTTTTTTCTCCACTCCTTGGATTAATCAAATCATATTTAGAATCTATCTCAACACAGTTCATAAAATCATCTGTGATTCCAATGGAGAGATTGAAATTGGTTAGTTCATGGGAGATTGTCTTTGCATCTATAAACTCAATAATATCAGGGTGGTCAACTCTTAAAACCCCCATATTTGCCCCTCTCCTTACCCCCCCTTGTTTAATTACCTCTGTTGCCATATTAAAAACCCTCATAAATGATAATGGCCCGCTGGCTATCCCGCTTGTGGTGGAGACAATATCATTCTTTGGTCTCAAGTGGCTGAATGAGAATCCAGTCCCCCCTCCTGTTTGATGTATAATTGCTGTATTCTTTACAGCCTCAAATATGGATTCAAGCGAGTCTTCCACAGGGAGTACAAAACATGCCGCAAGCTGTTGGAGTTTCCTCCCTGCATTCATGAGTGTTGGTGAATTGGGCAGGAATTCAAGGGATGACATGAGCTCATAAAAATCATCAGCAGTTTTTTTTATATTGGCAGAAGGATTGTAGAGTTTGTCTGCTGATGCTATATTTTCTGCCACACGACGGAACATCTCCTCAGATGTCTCAATTATATTCCCTTTCTTATCTTTTTTAAGATACCTTCTATTTAAGACTATAAGGGCATTATTGGTTAATTCTGTTTTTTTCATTGTAGGAAATTATATATCCGCAGATTTCGCAGATTACCGCAGATTAAAACAAAATATTTTTTAAAAAAATCTGTGTTAATCTGTGTCAATCTGTGGTTTTATTAAGTTTTTTATTCTAATATTATTATAACCCATACAAGAGGGAAATTTATTGAAAAAAACTCTCTTTCTGTTACAATGAAAAAAGTCTATGAATCATACAAAAAATGAAGTTACAATATGCCTCATACAGACTGCTGTTGCCGATAACATCTCGGAGAATGTCCAGAAAACCATAAAAGAGATAAGAATGGCCGCAAGAGAGGGAGCGCAGATTGTATGTCTTCAGGAATTGTTCAATACGGTCTATTTTCCACAATACGAAAAATGTGATTATGATAAGTTTGCAGAAACAATCCCCGGCAATACAACAGACCTCTTCTCAAAACTGGCAAAGGAATTGGGTATTGTAATAATAGTCCCCATCTTTGAGAAGGTTTCAGATGGCGATTATTACAACTCTGCTGTTACAATAGATGCAGATGGCGGCATACTCGGCGTGTATCGCAAGATACATATACCTTTTGACCCCCTGTTTTATGAAAAAAACTATTTTAAGGATGGTGACTTTGGATACAGGGTCTTCAAGACAAGGTTTGCCTCCATAGGCATTCTTATATGCTATGACCAGTGGTTTCCCGAGGCGGCAAGGATAAATGCGCTAATGGGGGCTGATATAATATTCTATCCCACTGCCATAGGATGGATAGAAGGGCATCATTCTCAGGATGGAGACTGGCATAATGCATGGGAAACTGTCCAGCGCGGACACGCAATAGCAAATGGTCTTCATGTCGCTGCTGTGAACAGGGTCGGGAAGGAAGAAAGACTGAATTTCTGGGGAGGTTCTTTTGTCTCAGATGCCTTTGGAAAGATACTTAAAAAGGCGAGCAATAACAGAGAAGAGACACTAATTGTAAAGGTGGATTTAAGTCTAAACGAGAGGATCCGTGAGGGGTGGGGCTTCTTTAATAACAGAAGACCTGATTCTTACAAACCCATCTGCAAAAAATTTAAATAATGAACAAAAACCTAATTTTAACCACTGAGACACTGAGGCACTGAAAAAAATATAAATATTTTAAAAAGTATTTAATATCTCTGTGTCTCTGTGCCTCTGTGGCTAATTTTTATAATTTCCTATACATGAACAAACCAACTGCAAATACTACACCTGCAAAATTAGGTTATTACATGCCTGCTGAATGGGAGAGGCATGACGCTATATGGCTCTCATGGCCCCATGACCCCATAACCTTCCCTGACAGGGTTGAAAAGGCAGAGAGTGCCTATGTTGAGATAATACATGCAATACTGGATAGTGAAAAGGTAAATCTCTTTATAATAGATGATTCAATGAAGAAAAGGGCTGAAAGGCTTTTAAAAAAAGGCGGAGTAAATCCAGAGAGTATTACATTTTATATATACGATTATGCTGATGTATGGTTCAGGGATTATGGTCCAATCTTTTTGATAAACAAAAATAGCGGAAGCCTTGCAATGACCCACTGGATATTCAATGCATGGGGCGGGAAATATGAAACACTGATGAAAGATACCAAAATTCCTGAATTTATAAACCAGAAGATGAGTCTCCCATATTTTAAGCCCGGCATTGTACTTGAGGGGGGCTCAATAGATGTGAATGGAAGAGGGACACTCCTTACAACAGAGCAGTGTCTGCTTAATAAAAACAGGAACCCAAATCTAACTAAAAGTGAGATAGAGGATTATTTAAAGGAGTATATAGGTGTAACTAACATCATATGGCTTAAGAATGGTATAGAGGGGGATGATACAGACGGCCATATTGACGATATTGCAAGGTTTGTGAATCCTGATACTGTCCTATGCGTCTATGAAGAAGACAGGAATGATGAGAATCATCTTATACTCCATGAAAACTATGAAATACTCCTAAACTCAAAGAACAATGAAGGAAACAGGTTAAATGTCATTAAATTGCCCACACCAGGATATATTGGAGATGAAGAAGGCAGGCTGCCGGCAAGTTATGCAAACTTTTATATAGGGAATAAAGCTGTGCTGGTCCCTGTCTTTGGCCACCTGTCTGCACAGGCAGGTAAGAATGATAAACAGGCATTGGAGATTATCCAGAGACAGTTCCCGAATCGCAGGGTTATAGGGATAGACTCTTCTGACCTTGTCTATGGGCTTGGAACCATTCACTGCATAAGCCAGCAGCAACCAAGCACAGACCGAACAAAGACTTAATTTGCCACAGAGACACAGAGGCACAGAGGGGGGGTAGAGAAAGACAAAAAACAAAGACACTGAAAGACACAGGTAAATTATGATTGGCACAGAAAAAATCATAACTAATCAGTGTCCATCTGTGTCAAAAAATTTAGTTTTTTTCCTCCGTGTCTCCGCGCCTGTGGTAAATTTTTATAATTTCTAATTGTTGGGTTGAAAAAAACTATCTTTCTGTTACAATGAATCAACGATGCAAATTCATAATGAATTAAATCCCCAGCAGAGAGAGGCAGTTGAGCACACAGAAGGTCCCCTCCTGATATTGGCAGGTGCAGGGTCAGGCAAGACAAAGGTTATTACCCACCGTATATCCCATCTGATTAAAAAAGGCCACGCATTTCCTGAAAATATCCTTGCCCTCACATTTACCAACAAGGCAGCAGATGAAATGAGGAATAGAGTAGAGAAGATTATCAGTTTAAACAGTTTAAACAGGGTGAGCGGTTGCTGGATAAGCACATTCCATTCTGCCTGTGTCCGGATACTCCGCAGGGATATTGATAAACTTGGATTCGGGAGAGATTTTGTTATCTACGATGCCAATGACAGCCTTTCATTATTAAAAGGATGTATGAAGGAGCTAAATATATCCGATGACCTCTATCCGCCAAAATCAATAGTTGGGAAGATTAGTAATTTAAAAAATGAGCTTATAGAAAGGATACAGAATCCTGAAGACAAGACTCAGGAGATTATAGGAAGTATTTATGCGCTTTATCAAAAGAGGTTAAAGGAGAATAATGCACTTGATTTTGATGACCTCCTTATGAAGGCAGTATTACTGTTTGAGAATGTGCCTGATGTTCTTAAAAATTATAAAGAGCGTTTCAAGTATCTGATGGTAGATGAATATCAGGATACAAATCATGCCCAATACAGGCTTGTCCAGATTTTATCATCAGGGCACAGGAATATCTGTGTAGTAGGGGATGATGACCAGTGCATCTATCAGTGGAGGGGTGCCACCATAAGGAATATTATGGAGTTTGAGAGGGATTATCCTGATGTGAAGGTGGTAAAGCTTGAAGAGAACTACCGCTCTACCCAGAATATTTTAGATGCCGCATGGGCTGTTGTCAGCAGAAATCTTTATAGAAAAGAAAAGAAGCTTTGGACTAAAAAGAGCGGCGGTGGAAAAATATTTTATCATCGCGCCTCAAGTGAGATTGATGAGGCGGATTTTATTACATCAAAGATAAAAGAACTTTGCCGGGAGAGCAGAATTTCATATAGTGATGTTGCTGTATTTTACAGGACAAATGCCCAGTCAAGGGTTTTAGAAGACTCTCTCAGGAGGGAGGGGATACCATACAAAATCTACGGCGGATTAAAATTTTTTGAAAGGAAAGAGGTAAAAGATATACTATGCTATCTCAAAATCGTTATAAATCCCAATGATTCCATCAGCCTGAAGAGGATAATTAATGTCCCTGTGAGGGGGATAGGAAATGCAACTGTTGATAAGATTGAACAGTATGCAAAATCAAAAAGGGTTAATCTTATAGAAGCTATTAAAATTGCAGTTCGGAGTTCGGAGTTCGGAGTTCGGAGTTCAAAATTAGAGGCATTTTATAATATTTTAAAAAAGCTTGAGGCATTTGTCACGACTGAGAGTGCTTCAGAGGTTATTAAAAAGACACTTGAGATAAGCGGCTACCTGGAGGCGCTAAAGAATGAGAAGACTGATGAGGCAGAGGATAGAATAGAAAACTTAAAAGAGTTAATCACTGCCGCAGAGGAGTATGAAGAGCGGAATGTCATTCTGAGCGATAGCGAAGAATCTATAGATAAAGGCATTGCAGGATTCCTTGATCAGGCAGCACTTGTTTCGGATGCCGATACCATCTCTGACACGAGTGGTTCTGTGTCGCTGATGACACTCCATATATCAAAAGGATTGGAGTTTCCTGCTGTTTTTATAGCAGGTATGGAGGGGCGTATATTTCCGCATATAAAATCCATAGACAGCGAGAAGGAGATGGAAGAGGAGAGGAGACTCTGTTATGTAGGCATAACAAGGGCAAAAGAGAGGCTCTTTCTTACAAATGCAGAGAGCAGGAGAATATACGGGCAGGAGATGTCCAATCCCCCTTCTGAGTTTATAGAGGATATTCCAGGAGAGTTGATAAATACAGTTGACAGTCAGCAGTCAACAGTCAGCAGTCAAGAAAATAAAAAAGCTGACTATGCTGGACTGCGGACTGCCGACTCACGACTATTGACTGCTTATTCTGTTGGTTCAAAGGTCATCCATCCCCAATTCGGCAATGGAATTATTTTACAGAAGGAAGGTCTGGGAGAGAACTTAAAACTTACAATCTTTTTCAGAAATGCAGGCAAGAAGAAAATTGCCATGAAATATGCACATTTAAAGTCTATATGAGTAAAGACTGTCTTGTTGTCATTCCTGCCTGTATTATTATGTTTTATCCTGTTGATTTAAAAATAAGATGTGATTATAATATGCTGATTATTTATAATTTTATTTAATATGTTAAAAAATGTACCTCTCAAAATCAGGTTAATGGTTTATTCCACTTTGATGATTATAGTGGTCGTATCTACGCTTGCATCAATCCTCCTCTATCACCATCATAACGATATGTGGTCGGAGTTTAAGTTGAGGGGTGAATCCATGGCAGAAGAAATAGCCCATGATTTAAAGATACCCGTTGTGATTGAGGATAAACACTCTATTGAAACGGTCGTAAAGGGTAGTTTGATGCTAAAGGATGTTATTTCAGTCAGGGTATTCAATAAAGAAAATATCCTCCTCGTCAAAATGGGGGACGCTGAAATTATTCCTGAAGAATTGTGGTATTCAGTTCAGCATCCTATAATTATAGAGGCAGGAGAATTGATGCCATGGTCTATTGAAAGTGTTAAAAAAGGGGTTTCAGAGAATATAGGTAAGGTTGAGATAATATTTAGTACTCAACGGCTTAATAACGATGTAAGGAAAATGATTTATCTTGTTATAATCTTCACAATTATTGTAATTATTTTACGGCTAATCAGTGACTATGTTTTTACTACTGCAATTACAAAACCGATAGCAAGCCTGGTAAAGGCAACAGAGTCGGTTGCAGACGGCGACCTTTCCCAGATGATAGATGTTCCATCCACAAATGAAGTTGGAAAACTTGCATCTTCTTTTAACAGGATGATTGTTGCATTAAAGGACAGAGACGAAGAAATTTTATTTCAGCATCAGAAACTGCAGAAAAATTATCAAAAGCTGGAGGATTCTCATAAGGAATTGGATGCAGCTTATAAGTCACTCACTGATACTACAAGGGAATTGGAAGTATATAAGAGGGAATTGGAGGAGAAGGTAAAGGAGAGGACAAAGGAATTAAATGAAATACACTTAAAACTCCAGGATTCTTATATTAAATTAAAAGAGGTGGACAGGCTTAAATCAGAGTTCCTTGCCAATATGAGCCATGAACTCAGAACTCCATTAAATTCCATCATTGGGTTTTCAATGGTTATATTAAAAGGAATAGATGGGCCTATAACAGAACTGCAGAGGACAGACCTTGCAGCCATACATCAGAGCGGACAGCATCTTCTTGCAATTATAAATGATATACTTGACCTCTCAAAGATTGAATCAGGAAAGATGGAACTGGCAAAGGAGGTCATAGACATCGGCAGGATAGCGGAAGATGTGATAACCACAGGAAGTGCACTGATAAGGGGTAAACCTGTAAATCTTCTGATGGAGCTTGATGAAAGCCTCCCCTTGGTTTATGCAGATAAGACAAGGATAAGACAGGTAATGCTCAATATGATCAGCAATGCAATAAAGTTTACGGATAATGGAGAGATAAAATTGATGATTAAAAAGATAAGATACAGCAAAATGGGTTTTATAGAAGATAACAGAAG
>DNJG01000030.1 GCA_003489165.1 Nitrospinota bacterium
CATACTATAAAAATCTTCCTTATCGATTTCTGACAAAGGCATCCCCATATCTATAGATGAATGTATGACCTTAGAATTTGCCTCAAATCTTTGACCTTTAATCTTCAAAGAGTAAGTCTGCTCCTTTGACGGCTTTTGTGGCGGATATTTTCCAAAGTATTTATTTGCGAACATCAGCATATCCTTACTATCAAAGTCCCCCATAATAAGGGCAGTCATATTATTGGGGATATAATATCTTTCATAATATTCCTTAACCTGTTCTCTTGATATGTTTTTTATTGTTTCAGGAAGTCCTATGACAGGCAGGTTATATGGCGTCCCATTAAAAAATCTCAAATTAAAAAGTTCATCTTCAAATGAAGACGGCTCTGACATATCCCTTGCAATTTCATTAAGAATTATCCCCTTCTCCTTCTCAAATTTATTTTCTGGGAATATGGAATTAAAGAGCATGTCAGACTGAATATCCAATGCCTTTTCAATGTGGGATTTTTCTACAAGGACTATATAATTTGTATAATCCATATCGGTGTGTGCATTGTTGTAAATACCGTAAAAATCTGTCTCTCTGTAGAGTTCTTCCTGTGTCCTTTTTCTCGTCCCATTAAATAGAAGGTGTTCAAGCATGTGAGAGACTCCACTATTTGAGAAATCCTCATTAGATGCCCCTGTTTTCACAGTAACAACGCATGAAATAACAGGGCTTTGATGATTTTCAATCAGGATGACCTCAAACCCATTGGAGAGCTTTATATTCTGGGCAGTTACAGCAGGAAGGTCTTTGCTCCAAAGTAAAAAAATTAGCGTAAAAATAAAAGATATATATTTTTTCATAAGAATAAAAACCTGATTAATCCGCAGATTACACAAATTTTCACAGATATTTTTTAATCTTTTTTCTATCTGTGTTCATCCGTGTCCATCTGTGGTTGCTTTTATAATTTCCTTAATCTCTGCATCTTCTTTCTCTCTGTTTTTGAGAGTCTCCTCGGATTACCCTTCTTTTTTGTTGTTAGCGTTACCTCAAAATCATCTTCTTCTGACTCCCCCTTCAGTGCTGAGATTTCTGCAAGCATCAGGCTTTCCTCAAATTCCCCTGATGATATAACAACTGCACCATGCCTTAGGACAAAATTAGCCACATCCCTATCAGAAGTAACAACGGTAGAGAAATCCCCATTTTTCACCATTTTTTTAATCACCTCATCAGCCTTTTCGCCCATCCTTGAGAATATTACTTTAATACCGTTTATTACCTCTCTTTTTTCTACAGGGTATCCGCTCTTCCACCCATCAAACACTACAGTAATATCATGCCCCTTTAATCTTTTATAGCTATAGAGATTTTCAATGAATTTCTTCCTTGTTTCATCAAAAGAACTGATAAAATCTCTTCTGAATCTGTCAGATGCCATTAAGAGATTGTATCCATCAATAATTATCTTCAATGACATAACAAAAGGATTATACCCTCTTAATTTTATAATTTCAAATGTGTATAATGATAAGGTGTTAAAGATATTTCCAGATATTCATCAATTTTATAATCTAAAAGAGAATAATGTATTTATTCCAATCTTTACAACTCTGCCATTAAGTAGCGAGACGCCTATAGATTTATTTGAGAGACTTTTCAAAGGCAATCCATTTGCCTTCCTTCTGAACAGCGGAAATATATCTCCTAACTCCTGCTACTCATTTTTAGGGGCTTTTCATAAACCTTTTATTAAAGGTAATCACGATGTAAACCCTCTTTTGCAATTGCAATCGCTGCTTGATAGTTGTAAATCAAATGGAATAGATTATCTCCCGCATTTCTGGGGTGGTGCTGTGGGATATTTTGGCTATGATATTGTTCGTCTTTTTGAGAAGATACCTAAAATTGCCCTTGACGACATTCATATTCCTGAAATTTATATTGGTTTTACAGATGAGGTTATAGTGTTTGACCATTTGGAGAAAGCCATAAAGGTTATAGTCTGTCTGAAAAGAGGTGAGGAATATGAATATGGGGCAGAGAGATTGAATAGGATAGTATCAAAAATCACCAGTCACCAGTCACCAGTCACCAGTCACCAGTTTAAAGCCAAAAACCTAAAATCAAATATGACAAAGCCCCAATTTATTAATATGGTAAAAAAGGCGAAGGGGTATATAAAGGAAGGTGACATATTTCAGGCAAATCTATCTCAGAGATTTGAGGCGGAATTTGAAGGAGACCCATGGGAATTTTATAAACGACTCAATTACATCAACCCCTCACCATTTGGAGGTTATATAGATTTTGGTAATATGCAAATTGTTAGTGCATCACCTGAACGTTTGATAAAAGTTAATGGCAGACATATAGAAACAAGGCCAATAGCAGGAACAAGACCACGGGGAAAGGACAGCACAGAGGATAAGAGCCTTTCTGCAGAGCTTCTTCTGAATGAAAAGGAGAGGGCTGAGCATATAATGTTAGTGGATTTAGAAAGGAATGACCTTGGAAGGGTCTGTAAATATGGGAGTGTCAGGGTAGAAGAACTGATGACACTTGAATCCTATTCCCATGTATGGCACATTGTTTCAAAGGTAGCGGGAGAATTGAGGGAGGATATCAGGTTTATTGATATGTTAAGGGCATGTTTCCCCGGAGGAACAATTACAGGGTGTCCAAAGGTAAGGTGTATGGAGATAATTGATGAGCTTGAGCCTGTAAGAAGGGGGATTTATACTGGCTCTATGGGTTATATAGGCTATAGCGGAATGATTGATTTAAATATTATGATTAGGAGTGCATTGGTGAAAGGTGATAAAATATATTTTCATGCAGGTGCAGGGATAGTAGCAGATTCTGAACCTGAAAGGGAATATGAGGAGACACTATTTAAGGCAAGGGCAATTATGGAGGCATTAAAAAATGGATGAACTGATCTACATAAATGGAAAATTCCTGCCAAGGGGGGAGGCAAAGGTCTCTGTGCTTGACCATGGCTTTCTCTATGGCAGTGGTGTATTTGAGACAATGAGGGCTTATAAGGGAAAGGTATTTATGGTTGATAAACATGTAGAGAGATTATTCAGGTCAGCAGATGCTGTTTATCTGAATATGATAATGAGTAAAATAGAAATAAAAAGGGCTATAGAGGATACAATTAAGGCAAATGAATTAAAGGATGCCTACATCAGAATTACCATATCAAGGGGTGAAGGAGAGCCTGGGCTTGACCCTGATTTATGCCAATCTCCAACAGTCGTTGTTTATGCAAAGGAGTTTAAACATTATCCTGAAGAATGGTACAGAGAGGGAATTAAAATAGCTGTAACCTCCATTAAAAAGATAGCCCCTGATTATATCAAAAGTCCACTGAAGGCATGTAACTACTATCTGCCTAATTTTTTTGCAAAAAAAGAGGCAAAGGAGAAAAATACCGTTGAGGGCATAATGCTTACTGAAGATGGATATATAGCTGAAGGGACTGTTAGTAACATCTTTATTGTTTCAAAAGGGGTTCTGACTACACCTCCGGCAGATTCCGATGTTCTTGATGGCGTAACAAGGGAGATTGTTATTCAGATAGCAAAGGATAATAATATCCTATTTAAAGAGGAGAAGTTTCGAAAGGATGAATTAGTAAAGGCAGATGAGTGTTTTCTAACAAACACTACATTTGAAATAATGCC
>DNJG01000009.1 GCA_003489165.1 Nitrospinota bacterium
GGTTTTATAAATTTCTTCATGACTCAGGACTTCTGGTTAGAGGCATTGAGAGAGGTTATTAAAAAAGGGAATGAATACGGCTCATTGACAATCGGGGCGAAAGAAAAGATTCAGGTGGAGTTTGTAAGTGCAAACCCTACAGGTCCCTTGCATGTAGGACATGGGAGGGGGGCAGTAACTGGTGATGTGCTCGCCAACATCCTTAAAAAGGCGGGATATGATGTCCTCAAGGAATATTATATAAATGATGTCGGATTACAAATGGAGACCCTCGGTCGTTCTGCACTGATCAGATATAGGCAATTACTTGGGGAACAGATAGAATTCCCGCAGAATGGATACAAAGGGGATTATATAAACGATATTGCAAAGGACATAATCTTAAAGAAAGGGAAACATTTTCTGGAGTTGCCGGAAAAGGAGGCACTTCCATTTTTTACTGAGTTCACTGCTAATGTAATCCTTGAAGTGATAAAAAAAGATTTGGAAGATTTTGGCGTGAAATTTGACCACTGGTATAGTGAAAAAACCCTTCATGAAAGAGGCATGGTAGATAAAGTAATAGGCTGGCTAAAGGATAAAGATTTTATCTATGAAAAAGATGATGCACTCTGGCTCAAGGCAAGTGCATTTGGTGATGAGAAGGACAGGGTTGTAAGGAGGGGGACAGGCTACTATACATATCTTGCCTCTGATATAGCGTATCACAAGGAGAAATATGAAAGGGGATTTAAAAAGGTAATTAATATATGGGGTGCAGACCATCACGGTTATGTTCCGAGGATGAGGTCTGCAATAAAGGCACTTGGATTTAATGAGAAATCTTTCAGCGTCCTGCTTGTTCAATTAGTAAATTTAAAAAAGGGTGGACAGATTTTATCAATGTCAACCCGAAGCGGCGAATTCACAGAACTATCTCAGGTAATAAAAGATGTGGGTAAAGATGCAACGAGATTTTTCTGCATGATGAGGAGTTCAGACAGCCACCTTGATTTTGACCTTGATTTAGCCAAAAAACAGTCTTCAGAAAATCCTGTCTATTATGTGCAGTATGCACATGCAAGGATAAGAAGCATCTTCAGACAGGCAGAAGAAAATAAGCTGCAAGACTTGAATCTTGAAGATTGCAACTTAAAACTTCTAAAACTCCCTGAAGAACTTTCCATAATTAAAAAAATTCTCGCCTTCCCGGAATTAATTGAGAAAATGGCATTATCACTTGAGCCTCATCTGATTACACATTATCTATTAGATTTATGCGGTGAGTTCCACAGCTACTATAAAAAACACAGGTTCATATCGGATGATAAAGATTTAACGGCTGCAAGATTAATGCTGATAAAGGCATTAGGGGTTGTTATAAAAAACTCACTTGATATTCTCGGTGTAGCAGCACCGGAGGAGATGTAATTTATGTTTAAGGATTTTGAAATAAAATTAAATAATATACAGTCAATAATACTTGTAATAAGCATATTTACCATAGGCATATTGAGTTTTGCCCTTGGATTTTTAATTGGAAAGGATTCAACTCCAGAGATTGCAGCATTAAAAACAGAACAACCTAAAACAACTGCCTCTCTTGAAAGGAAAGATAGTGATGCCATTCGCCTCCCATTACCCCAGGTGGAGGAAGAACAGGAGACTAAAACAGATGAGGCAACACCAAAAGAAACTGACAAGCCTGTTCAACAGGCTCAAGACAGGGAACTGACATTTTTTAAAACCCTTCCTAATACAAAAAAAGGAGGGGCTCAATCAACCCCTCTCTTAAATAAAAATACTGATGAGAAAAAAGTAACAGATAACCGCAGTGTCAAATCTGAAACTCGCCCTACAACTGCTTCCTTACAATCCAGCTATACTGTTCAGATAGGTTCTTTTAAAACCATGAATGAGGCATCAAACTTTAAATCTAAGATAGATAAGAAGGGTTATCAAACTTACATAACAACTTATGATGCATCTGACGGCAAATGGTTCAGGGTCAGGATAGGACAGTTTAATACAAAAGATGAGGCAGAGTCTTTGACAAAAAAACTCAAATCAGAAGAAAACCTCGCATCATTTATAACTAACTACAAGTAAAAAAATTTTTAGTAATGACAGGATATTCCTCATAATAAATAGTAAGCCTGATTTAATTTCAAATATTACCATAGGCATTAAAACCCTCCTCTCCAATAGGAGTTTATAACAAAAAAATTTTTTAATAAAATTTCTTGACAATACAATATATTGTGGTAGCATTATCCTCGCCCTACAAAATATAGGGTATTTATCAAATTTATTTAAGCACTCATCTATTATTATGGGAGGTATTTATGAATAGTGTTAATGGGGTAAAAGTATCAAATGTTGGCATAAACAAAGCCGAAGGAAATGAATCAGCCCTTCCCTTACAGGTTGCCTGGCATACAGGTATGAATAATCAAAATATGGACAAGACTAAACCCCCTAGCACAAAACTTTCCCCAAATGCAAAAAAGGTGCTTGAAAGACGGTATCTAAAGAAGAATGAAGATGGAAAGGTAGTGGAAACACCTGAAGATATGTTAAGGAGGGTTGCCAGCAATATTGCCCAGGCAGACCTGTTTTATACCCCAACTGCTAATATTAAAGAGACAGAGGAGAAATTCTTCAACATGATGGCAAGGTTAGAATTTATGCCAAATTCTCCTACATTAATGAATGCCGGAAGAGACCTCCAGCAATTATCTGCATGCTTTGTCCTCCCGATAGGGGATTCGATGGAGGAGATATTTACCGCCGTTAAGGATACAGCCCTTATTCATAAGAGCGGCGGCGGGACAGGCTTTAGCTTCAGCAGATTGAGGCCATCCGGCAGCAGGGTTGCCACAACAAGCGGTGTATCAAGCGGGCCCATATCCTTTATGAAGGTATTTGATAGTGCCACAGAGGCAATAAAACAGGGGGGGACAAGGAGGGGTGCTAATATGGGTATTCTTCGTATAGACCACCCCGATATTGAGGAATTTATAGTATGCAAGCGGGATGACTCAAAGTTTAATAATTTTAATATCTCCGTTGCAATTACTGAAGATTTTATGAGAAGGGTTGAGAATGATGATACTTATGAGCTTATAAACCCCCATTCAAAAGAGGTGGTAAAGAAATTATCCGCAAGAATGGTCTTTGAGACAATTGTAGAATCCGCATGGAAGAACGGCGACCCCGGGATTATATTCATAGACAGAATAAACAGGGATAATCCAACCCCTGCAATTGGTGAAATTGAGAGTACAAACCCATGCGGCGAACAGCCTCTTTTACCCTATGAATCCTGCAATCTCGGCTCAATAAATCTTGCTAAGATGGTGAAAAAGATGAATACAAGGGGTCAAGGGGTCAAGGAGTCAAGTGAAAATAAAAATCCAATTCTCGAACCCTCGAACCCTCGAACCCTTGAACCCTTTCAGTATGAAATTGACTGGGATAAACTCAAAGACATAACATGGAAGTCTGTCCATTTTCTTGACAATGTAATTGACATGAACAGATACCCTCTAAAAAAGATTGAGATGATGACAAAGGCAAACAGAAAGATAGGGCTGGGGGTCATGGGATTTGCCGATATGCTCATAGAAATGGGTGTATCTTATAATTCCAATAGGGCAATCCAGCTTGCTGAAGAGGTCATGTCGTTCATAGACAGGGAGTCTAAGATGGCATCTGCGGATTTAGCCAAGACAAGAGGGACATTCCCTAACTTCAAAGGGAGCAGGTGGGATGAGGATTTTGAAAATAATGGCAATAATTATCCATACAAAGGCTTAAAGATTAGAAATGCAACAACAACAACTATAGCCCCTACGGGGACTATAAGCATTATAGCCGGGTGCAGCAGCGGCGTTGAACCCCTTTTTGCAGTCTCATATATAAGGACTGTAATGGACAAGGATGAGCTTGTAGAGGTCCATCCGTATTTTGATAAGATCGCAAAGGAGAGGAACTTTTATTCTGAAAGATTGATGAAGGAGATTGCAAAAAAGGGGCATATATGCGATATGCCTGAGATACCTGAGGATATATGCAAGATATTTGTTACATCCCACAATATAGCCCCTGACTGGCATATAAAGATGCAGGCTGTGTTTCAGAAATATACAGACAATGCAGTATCAAAGACTGTGAACTTTAAATTTGCTGCAACACAGGATGATGTTAAAAAGGCATATGTACTTGCCTATAAATTAGGATGCAAAGGGGTAACCATTTATAGGGATGGAAGCAGGGATGAACAGGTGCTGAGCACAGGTGATACGAAGAAAAAAGAACAGAAGGTGAGCAATAATGGCCATGAAAAGATAGTCCCCCGCCCAAGACCTGAAATCACACGAGGAACAACACACAGGGTAGGCACGGGATGCGGAAACCTATATGTAACCATAAATGTATGTGATGAGGGGAAGCCCTTTGAGATATTTACAAGGATGGGAAAGGCAGGCGGCTGTGCCGCATCCCAGTCAGAGGCAATAGGAAGACTCGTGTCTTTATCACTCCGCTCAGGCATAGAGCCTGATGAGATAGTAAAACAGCTTATGGGTATCAGCTGTCATATGCCTGCATGGGAGAACGGCAACAGGGTGCTGTCATGTTCAGATGCAATATCAAAAGCTATAGGCAGATACCTGTCTGAAGTTGGAGCTGTGAAGCCCGCAAACCAGACCCAGTCATTTGAAATCAGCGTAGGTGCCTGTCCTGACTGTGGCAGCTCTATGGAACAGGCTGATGGATGTCTTGTATGCAGGGCATGTGGTTATTCTAAATGCAGTTAAATGAGTTGAGGAGTTAAAAACTCTTAAACTCCTGAACTTATAAACTCCTGAACTCATGAACGGTGTTATTCCTGTCCAAAAACTGAAAAGCCTGATTAAAAATAGGGCTATAAGGTCTTCAACCCCTTTAAGAAAAGACCAGTTTCAGCCTGCAAGCCTTGACTTAAGGATTGGCAAAAAGGCTTATAGAATAAGAAGCAGTTTCCTGCCTCAGAAAGGCTCTGTAAGAGAAAAATTAAAAGACCTCTTCATGTATGAGATAGACCTATCAAAAAACGGCATCCTTGAAAAGGGGAATATCTATCTGATACCTTTAATGGAGGAGTTAAATCTACCCGATGATATACGCGGAAAAACAAATCCAAAGAGTACAACCGGGAGGCTTGATATATTTACAAGAGTAATAACGGATTACAGCCACAGGTTTGAAGACATTGACTACGGATATAAAGGTGAATTATATCTTGAAGTGGTTACAAGGTCATTTACAATAAAGGTAGAGCCGGGGCAGTGCCTTAATCAGTTAAGGTTATTCAGGGGGGATGAGAGGTTAAGCGATATGGAACTTAAGTCCATTTATAATAAATACTCCCTTCTTTATAATGACAGCGGAAAACCATCAAAGGGGAAAGATGTCAAGATAAGCGACGGGCTCTTCATGAGTATAAATTTAAAAGGAAATCATCATGGCATTATCGGATATAAGGCAAAAAAGAACAGCTCAGTTGTTGACATTGGCAGAACAGGGTTTTATGATGAAGCAGACTACTGGGAGCCCATACATACACCAAGGAATGATTTTCTAATCCTTGAGCCTGAAGAATTTTATATATTTTCATCAAAGGAGAGGGTAAGGGTTCCGATAGAATATGCAGCGGAGATGGTTGAATTTGACGCAGGCTCAGGGGAACTGAGGACCCATTATGCAGGTTTTTTTGACAGCGGCTTTGGTTACGGTGCAAATGGTGAGATAAAAGGGACAAAGGCTGTATTAGAGGTCAGGCCCCATGATGTCCCCTTCAGAATAGAGGACAGCCAGACATTTTTTAAAATCAAATATGAGAGGATGATTGAGCCGCCTGAGACCTATTATGGAATGGATATCGGCTCAAGTTATTATAATCAGGAGCTTGCATTAAGCAAGCAGTTTAAAAGAAAATGATAAAAAAAGAAGATATTTGGGCTATATTATTGATTGCCACAATCCTGCTCTTTCAAGTCATTGCACTCTATTATTTTTGATTTTTATCACGCCTTTTAATCTTATTTTAATATTCATTCTATATACTTGTTATTATTAACTAAAAATAAATACATAAAAACCTTTTAATCTTTGTAATTTTAATATATAATTATCACCTTGCTTTTTGATAAAAAACTATTATATTATATATACAAGGATTAGAGGATATGTATTTTAGAAAGGAGTTAGATATGGATAGTAATTTTGCGGGATTAAAAAAGATCCTTATGAAGAGAAGGGCAAAACTCTTAGCCGCCCTTAA
>DNJG01000062.1 GCA_003489165.1 Nitrospinota bacterium
AAAAAATGTAGCTGAGTGTTTAAGAGTCTATATGGACTTAAAAATGAGAAAAGGCTTTAGAAAATAGGTAAATCTTTTAACAGAAAGGAGGGATAAATATGGGAAGTGTTGTGAAAAAGAGGAGAAAGAAAATGAGAAAGCATAAGCTGAAAAAGATGAGAAAACGAATGCGACATAAGAATAAATAATAAAAAATTTTATTTTAGCTGAAAGGAGGTGAAAGATATGGATTCAGGTAAGAAGAATATAAAATTTGGCTTTCTCTGGATTACACTTGCTACATTTCTTGGATTTATTCTTGCAATAAAATCACAGATGGGGGGAGCAGAGGTAGTTGACGCATGGAAGAAGTCAGTCACCCATGGTTTTTGGAAAACCGCCCATGTCCATGCAAATACACTTGCAATCTTGAATATTCTATATGGCTTATTTATAGGGAGGGTTGGGCTTGGAGACAGTGCCAGGAAACTCGGTTCTAATTTGGCATTGGCAGGTATGATAATCATGCCTCTCGGTCTTTTCCTTGTTCCTTTTATACAACCTATTGGCTACTTAATCCCTCTTGGCGAATGGTGTATTATAATCTCTATGGGAATGATGGCAGCAGGTGCATTTAAGTCTATTAATTAAAAGGATTTGATGGGTCTGGGGTTCAGGGGTTAAAGAGTTTAACTGTTTTTTAGTTAACTGAAACCCTTAATCACTTGAATTTCCGGATCCTTTTGTAGTTTTTAATGTGAGCAATATCATTATCATTCCTGTATATATAGAGATTATGATGAGTAGCATGAGCCTCATCTTATTTTGAAAAATTTTTTAAAGAAAATCTACCATTAATCACTTTTCTCCTAAATATAGATGTTGGATTAAAATTTTTATCTGTGAAAATCTGTATGAATCTGTGGTTTTAATTAGTTTTATTCTTGAATTTTATATATATAATCTGGTAATTTATAAGCCATGTTGCCACTGAAAAAACTGATTGTCCATATCCACCATATAGCTACGCATTTTACAAATGCCCTTTTCCCTGTAAGCGCAGCACTTATAACACTATATTTGATTACCAATAATCCATCTTTTGAGACTGCTTGTTATTATTTAATAGTATTCGGGCTTATGTCAATTCCAGCAGCTTATGGCTCAGGTTTTTATGACTGGAGAACGAGGTTTCAGGGAAGACGAACTTTTATCTTTGACCATAAAATAGTATTTGGTATTATATTTTTAATTCTTGCCTCTGTTGTTGTAATATGGCGATCTATTGACGGAGGCATCATGTATTCGGCTGGATTTAATAAATGGCTTTATGTAACCCTTATTTATTTTCTTACAGGCATTGCAACATATCTTGGGTATCTTGGAGGGAAGTTTATATGATAGGGCTCAAGGATTCAAGGATTAGAGGGTTCAAGTGCTTCATCATTTTGCTTGACCCCCTGACCCCTTGAACTTTATTATGGCAAAAGAAAGAATAAAAGAATTAAAGAAGAAAATTGAGGCACTTGTTATTGCCATCCCAAGAGAGTTAGAGGCTTACGAGTTCTATCTTGATCTGGCAGAGAAATCAGCAGATGATGCACCTTCAAGGGAGATGTTCATGTTTCTTGCAAAACAGGAATTATTTCATAGAGACCATCTTGAAAAGATAATGAATGACTTCCAAAATCAGTTAGAAGAAGAATTAAAAAAAGGAAAGTGACCTATCTGTCTGACAGGCAGGAAGGAGGATATATAAAATGGAAAAATGGGAATGTATGGTATGCGGCTATGTCTATAATCCGGCAGATGGAGATGCTGATGGTGATATTCCACCGGGGACATCTTTTGAAGACCTTCCTGAAGACTGGACATGCCCTGATTGCGGGGTAGGGAAAGATAAATTTAAAAAGAGGGAGTAAATATTCAATAATCTATTCCTTTTCTTGCATTTAGACCCTTAGAAAAGGGGTGTTTTATCAGTTTCATTTCTGTAACAAGGTCAGCAGCCTCTTTTAACTCCTCTGGTGCATATCTGCCTGTAAGGATAAGTTCTATATCAACTGATTTATTTTTTATAATCTCCAATACTTCTTTTAAATCAATCAATCTGTAAAACAGGCATATATTAATCTCATCAAGAATAATAAGGTTGTATTTACCGGATGATATAATGTCTTTAAGTTTTATCATCTCTTCTTTTAAGACCTCTTTCATTCTCTTTATATGGCTATCATTTTTAAAAGACCTTAGAGACCACCATGGTGTATTGAGTCTGTTTAACTGAAAATTATCTCCAAATGTATCTTTCATTTTATATTCACCCGAAGATAGTTTTGGAGATTTGAGAAATTGAATCATATAAACCTTGAAACCTTGACCAACAGCCCTGAGGGCAAGTCCTAATGATGCAGTAGTTTTCCCCTTCCCATCCCCCGTATAAACTTGCACAATACCTTTTTTAAATTTCTTATCCATTCATCAACTCCACAATTGAATTTCCGTTATCATAAAAATTTATAATGTTTAGTGCTGAGTAGTTTTGCTGAATTCTATAGAAATCCTTTACAGCCATATTTAGCGACCACAAAAGGACAATTCTATTGACTCCCCCGTGCGAAACTATAACAACATTATCCCTTTTATGCCTGTCAATAATGGTATTAATAGAAGATAAAACCCTTTCCTTCATCTCTAACAAGGTTTCTCCTCCTTGAATTCTATGGTTTTCTATATTGTTATACCTATCCAATACATCATCAGGATAAAGGTTTCTTATATCTTCTAACCTTTTTCCCTCCCAGATTCCGTAGTTTAGCTCTCTTAATTCCTTTATGGCGATAGGCTTAATGGAATGCCTTTCGGCAATTATCTTTGCCCCTTTTACTGTCCTCTGGAGGTCGCTTGAATAGACAGCCTTAATCGGTTTATCTTTAAGCCTGTCAGCCACGGACATCATCTGCCTTAACCCCTCTGGAGAAAGGTTAACATTATAATGACCGTTGTAGCATCTCTCATTAGCATTTGCTACCTCACCGTGGCGGACTAAAAATATCTTAGTTGGTTTATCATCCATTAAAATAATAGCAATGATAGAATAACAATTATAAGCTCATTGACTTCAATTGTGGCACCGAATACATCTCCTGTAATCCCATTTATCTTCTTATCCGAATATCTTCCAATAATAAGTGTAGCAGTAAATATTGCTGACAGCATCAAAATTCCCTTTAATTTCATTGTAAATAAGATAATTGTCATGGCTATAATGGTCCCTGTTATAAACTCTTTCAATTTGACAGACTCTGCAAATGCCTTTCCTGTTCCACCCTCTGCCCTTGCATATTTAAAAATTAATCCCATCGGAAGGACTGACCATCTCCCTAAAACAGGCATTGTCATCAAGGTTAAGTATTTTGTATCTGTCTGAAGGCTCTGAATAGAAATGTATTTTGTAAGAAGAAGCATTACAATCCCAACTACGCCAAATGTCCCGATTCTGCTATCCTTCATAATTCTTAAAATATCATTTTTATCCTTTCCTCCTGCAAAACCATCAATGGCATCAGCAAAACCATCCACATGAAGACCTCCAGTGATGAGGATTAGGACTATCAATACAACTGCATCAGATATCGATAGTGGCAATATGGCAGAAGAGAGTCTTGAGGTTACAACAAGTAAAATCCCAATTAATAACCCAATCAATGGGAAGAATATAACTGTTTTTCTGAAACTTTTCTCATCAATGGTGGTATCATTTTTAATATTAATTATTGTAAGAAACTGAAGAGACATGAGAAAGTTTTTTAGAATCATAACTAATCTGAGAGACCCTTCACTTTGCTCAGGGTGACAACTTTGTTGTCATTTTATCTTTACAGGTATCCCTGATATCATAAAATGAACCTCATCTGAAACTGATGCCATTATCTGATTAACCTTTCCTGCAATATCCCTGAACCTTCTCCCAAGAGGATTATCAGGAACGATCCCCATCCCAAGCTCATTTGTTACAATAATGATATTGTTTTTATACGCAACTATTTTTTTTGAGAATTTATCTGTTATTTTTAAAATATCTTTATCATCTAATCCATCCTCCATAAGATTTGAGACCCATAGAGTGAGGCAGTCAATAATCAAGACATCGTATTTAATTTGCAGAGAGTCAAAGAGATTCAATAAGTTTTTCGGTTCCTCCATTGTATGCCAGCCATTGCCCCTTGACTTTCTGTGAATCTCGATCCTCTCCAGCATTTCATCATCAAGTGCCTCTGCTGTTGCTATATAGCCCCTAATTTTTCCAATGCTTTCAGCAGTTTTCAAGGCATAATTACTTTTGCCGCTCCTCGCCCCGCCTGTTATAAATATAATTTTATTCATGTATAGGAGATTAAGTATTTGTTCTTAAAATAGCAGATTACGAGAGAATGTTAAACTTAGTTG
>DNJG01000151.1 GCA_003489165.1 Nitrospinota bacterium
AAGAAGAAAGATAAGAAAACACCCGCACCTTCAAAGAAAAAAGAAACACTAAAAACTCCCGCTGAAGATATAAAAGAAGAGAGCAAAATACCTGAGACACCAATTCCTGTACAGGAAGGTGCTGCAGAAATACCCTCTCCCTCAACAGAACCTGCTATAGCCGAATCACCCCCTGTTGTCGCACTAAAACCTGAAGATGCATATAAGACTGCCTACAGCGATTATCTCAAAGGAAGTTTTCAACTGGCAATATCAGGGTTCAAAAGCTATATCGAGAATTTTCCAGATACAGAGCTTGCAGGCAATTCACAATATTGGATAGCTGAATGTCATTACAGCACAATGGATTATGAAATGGCAATATCAGCGTTTAATGAAGTAGTTAGCAAATATCCTAATAATAGTAAAGTGCCAAGTGCAATGCTAAAAATCGCATATGCAAAAATTAAACTGAACAAACATGATGAGGCAACAGCACAGCTCGAAGAGATTATAGAAAGATATCCAAATTCTGACGAGGCAAAATTATCAAAGGAAAGGCTAAAACCGGCGGAAAAACCTGCCAAGGGTAAAGAGGTTAAAAAGACTAAAAAATAAAACCTCTTCTACCTTTTAGCCCTCTTTACCTTTAACCTTTTATCCTTCTCCTCAACTTCGTCAGCCATCTTCTTTTTGTAATTCTTTAATTTCTTTTGCAAATTTTTATCATTAACTGCTAAAATCTGAACAGCAAGTATGGCTGCATTCTTAGCCCCTCCCTTTCCTAATGCCATTGTAGCAACAGGAATACCTGAAGGCATCTGAAGCATTGAGAGGATAGAATCAATACCAAGAAGCGGTGAGGAATCTATCGGCACGCCTATAACAGGCATTGTTGTCTCGGCAGCAATGACACCTGCAAGATGGGCTGCCCATCCAGCACCTGCTATAATTATCTTTATTCCAATTTTCCCGGCTGAATGGACATATTCCCTAATTTTATCCGGTGAGCGATGAGCAGAAGCAATAGTAATTTCATAACCGACGCCAAAAGAATCAAGAACCTTGCCTGCCTCCTCCATTGCAACCAAATCCGAATCACTCCCCATAACAATCCCGACTATTGGTTTCATTGTTAAACCTCCTGATTTATTTACTTCTCTCTCAACACCCCTGCCGCCTCCTCTGGCGGCAATGTATTAATGTAAAACTCCTCCTCACTCTGAAGCCTCCCTGCACGCTCCAACCTCGGAAGAATTTCAATATGCCAGTGAAAGTCATCTATCAGAGTCCCAACTTCGTCTTTTAATGTGCGAAATGAAAACTCATTCGGCGAGATGTGGAATACTATGTGGTATGATGCAGTAATCTTTTCCACCTTTGAAAGAATAACCTTTATAGCCTCTGCAAAAGAGTTGGCAATATTTCCATCAGTTAAATTATTTTCAAAAGAATGATTATGAATCCTCGGCAATATCCATACCTCATAGGAAAATCTGGAAGCAAAGGGGCAGAAAGCAATAAAATCTTTATTCTCAAAAACTGTCCGTATCTTCTGCTTTGATTCCTGATAGATTATATCGCAGTAAAGACACCGCCCCTTCATATCATAATGTTTCTTTGCCCATCTCAATTCCTTTTCCAACCTTGCAGGAATTACTGGAATGGCTACAATATGAGAATGCAGATGGTCTATAGCAGAGCTTGCCAGACTTCCATGATTTTTAAAAATATGGATATACTTAAATCTCGAGTCCCTTTTCAGATCGGAAACTCTTGCACCATACATTCGCAGCACATCCACTATTTCATTTTCAGAAAGGGATGGCAGACTAATGCCGTGCTTTGGACTCTCTACAATCAATTCATGGGCACCTATATTTCGCATCTTATCAAACATCCCCTCAGCCTGCCTTTCCAGATTGCCTTCTATCTGAAATACAGGAGATTTATCAGAAAAAACCCTCACATTCCATTCGCCGCTCTGGTTATAAAATGCTGTAATGGTTTTTGGTGTCAGGTCTTCACTTCCTCTGCAAAAGGGGCATCTGTTGTCCTTTGAAGCACTACCACCTTCTCTTTTCCCTGTCAGAATCCAACTTCTTGTTGTTATATCCTGTCTAAGTTCCATAATCAAATTATACCCAATTCCCCCTCATATATAAAGTTCTTTGTATTCTCTGCAACCTTCTGAGGGTCTATGTCAATCCTTGCAGCGCCACTTTTAATAGCTGCCTTTGCAACAGCATATGCAACCAGAGGTGGGACATGGTAATCAAGTCCCTTTGGGATTATATAATCGGTTTTAAGCATATCTTCAGGAACTGCATCAGACAGTGCATGGGCAGCGGCTATTTTCATCTCTTCATTTATCACCATTGCCCTGACATCAAGGGCACCCCTGAAGATTCCCGGGAATGCGAGGGAGTTATTTATCTGATTTGGGAAATCTGACCTCCCTGTTGCAACTATCCTCGCACCTGCCTCAATTGCTTCAGTGGGCATAATTTCAGGTATTGGATTTGCAAGTGCAAATACAATCGGCTCTCCTGCCATCTCCTTTACCATTTCCTTTTTTAAAACCCCTCCCGCAGAGACTCCTATAAATATATCCCTCCCTTTCACCGCATCTGACAGCCCACCCTTGATATTTTCAGGGTTTGTTATTCCCGCCATCTCCTCCTTCTTCCAGTTCATACCTATTCCCCTGTCCTTATAAATAATCCCGTGGGTATCACACATAACTATATCCTTTACACCGCAGGAGATGAGCAGCTTTGCCACTGCAGTTGCAGCAGCACCAGCACCATTTATAACTATCTTCATATCATTAATCTTTCTTCCGGTAATCTTTAAGGCGTTGATTAACCCCGCCAGGACAACCACTGCAGTTCCATGCTGGTCATCA
>DNJG01000039.1 GCA_003489165.1 Nitrospinota bacterium
AGCAATTGCATCCCCAAATCCACCCGCCCTTGCCTTTTCACTTGCCTCTTTGAATGTAAATACTGCAACCCTTGCCTTCTTTGTTACACTTGCAATCTCTGCTGTTACAGATTTAAGTTCACTCATTGGGCTTGAGAGTTTTTCAGCATCCACAGCTTTAATTCCATAAGTATATGCAAGCCCCTCTTTTATATTTTTATCCTTATACACAGCTTCTGTTACATTACCTATTTCTATAAGCTGGTCTGACTTAGAATCTTTTCTATGGATATTATAATGGTCCATATCAAGCTCTGTATTTTTATCCCAGGATACTGTTATCTCTCCATCACTGTAGGATAGCTTTAAACCCTTTGGAGCAGATGGCGGATTAAACATAACCCCCTTCTCCTCTTTTTTAGCAATGGGCAATGTAAATTTAAAAATCTGTATATTTTTTACCTGAGAGTCCATTATATATATCTTATCAAAGTTATCAATGTAAATACCTCTTGGGTCTATGAATTGTCCTCTGCCGCTCCCCTTGCTTCCTATTGCATTTATAAATCTTCCATCAATTGTAAATCTCTGAATACGGTAGTTCTTAGGGTCCGCTACAAATATATTGCCACTGGTGTCAACATCTGCTTTTGTGGGACTTTCAAATTGTCCATTACCCTTTCCGCTCTGACCAAATTTGTTTATAAAATTTCCCTCTATATCAAACTTCATAATGGCATTTTTCTTTGAATCAACAACAAATATAAATTTATCCTGATATATTGAAATGCCTGTAGGTGACAAAAATTCGTTGTCCTTATTGCCGTATTTCCCGAAGGTTCTTGTGAATATGCCATCCTTGCTGAATATCTGAATACGATAGTTTCCAGTATCTGCCACATAAATTCTTCCATGATTATCTACTGCCAGACCCTCCGGATATTTAAAGAATCCCGGGTCCTTACCGCTTGAGCCAAAGGAGAATAAAAGATTTCCCATGTGGTCAAGGATAAGCACACGACTGTTTCCCGTATCTGCAACTACTATATTTCCATTTGGTGACACCTTTACATCTCCGGGCTTTGAAATCTTTTGCTTTTCATCTCCTTTTAATTTTACAAAGCTGTCCTGAAGCGGATAATAAAACTTGAGGTCATTCCCCCCTCTGTCACTTATTATTATTCTCCCGTCTTTTTCTACAACAATACTTGACGGCTCTCTTAATAGTTTTGATTCCTTTGGTGTTATTGCCCCGAGATATTCAAGCACTTCTTGAGTATTTGCAATAGCAGGCAAGAAAAGAAAAAGGCATAGAAGTATTATTATTTTTTCAAATGATTTCATAAAATTGCACAAATCTTCACCCCGCACACAACCTGCTACAAAGAGTCTCTTCGTGGAGAGTTATGTGCGGGGTGACAAAAAGGTTTTAGAAAAACTTCAATTCATCTTTAAGCTTCCTAATAATAATCAGGGCATCAGCCCCAGATACAGGATTCTGCGGCCTAAACTCTCCTGTAGTTAAATCCTCTGCCTGCATTATACCCCTTGCGTTGCACACTTCAATGGCATTGAAGAACCATTGGTCGGCTCTAACATCGGGAAAGTGTGGCTGGCTTCCTATGAATTTTGTAGATAGAGATTCATCACCTGATACCTTAATCAGAATATCCTCTATCATTACAGCATATTCAACCTTTGTTATATTCTGATTTGGATGGAATGTGTGGTCAGGATATGCCTCAAGACCCCTTATTCCAAGCCCTATCACTGTCTCCACATCAGTTCTTAACACATGATTTTCAATATCCGTTGCAGGGGCAGCTTTTGAAATCTTATCAGCCTCAAATTTCTGAGGGCTTGTGGGAGATTTAAAACTCGTATCGAAGGTTTTTACACCCCTTTTTTTAAATAGTTTTTCAAGTTCAAGCTCCTGAACGAATAATGCTGAGAGGTCAGCCCTTGTTATCCTGTCAATCAGTGCGATCTGAAGCCCTATCTTTGTCCCCGGGGCAGCCCTCTGTATCTTCTGAACCAATTCCCATTCCTTATTTGCATCAGCCACAAGTTCTTTATTTATCTCAAGAACTTTTTTGAACATATCACCTGCTTTGCCTACACCTTCCATAGTCTGGCTGAGCTTATATGCAATACCCATATAATAATACGGGGCAGGTGCTCCGACATCGTTTCCTATGGCCGACCTGAACTCTGTTTCGCTTTTTGAAAGCCAGCCTTCCTTCCTCTCCATTGAATAGAGCCTCAACATTCCTGTATGAGCCTCCACCTTATGTTCCTTTGTTTTTGCCAAATCTTTTGCTTTCTCCATGCTGTCAAACGCCTTCTTGAAATCCTTTTTATAGCCATAGACCAGACCTGTTCCAACATGGGCTGGTGAATATTTTGGATCTAATCCCAATGCCAGATTAAATTCTCTTAATGCGCCATCGTAATCCTCTTTCTGGAGGAGCTTATTGCCGCTGAACACATGATGGTCTGGCGTATCAAGGACCGACTCTGCCTTTCTCTTTGGAGCCTCACAGGCAGTTATTAATCCAAATAATAGGAGGAGTAATCCGCCTGAAAGCATCTTTTTAAATAATTTGTTTTTCATAAAGCCTCCTTTTTTAAAGCACAATCATTACTCTGCACTTCTCTATGAATGTCATATTCTCCGCATTTGCCCTTATTTTTCCTGCATCTACATTACTTATGATGATGTCAGCCTTTGCCTGTCCTGCTGTCTTTATCCCCTTAACTATAATAGGGGTAGCTGTTACCCTCTGATTGCTCTGGGCTGCTGTAACATCCTTGCTGTATCCTGCCATCCCCTGCTCAATAGCCCATTCCCTGTTTACATAGGCGGAGCCATATACCTCACGGCCGTCTTCGTCAATAATCTTGGGAGCCATAGCCGGCTTTACACCAAGCCCCCTTGCATCAACGATTAATCCTGAGAAGGTCTGCCCTCCCTGCCCAAATGGGACAGATGGAGACTGCGGAGGTGTTCCGGGCGGAACTATCTGGTCAAACATAAGACCGGTAAAATTACCCTGCATAGGAAAGGTATACCACTGCTCTATTGTGCCGTCACTTAGATATGCAGGCTCCCCTTCTTCCTTTAAACCCCTTACCATCCCCTCTACCTTTGTCCTTATTACATCGCTCTGAAGTATAAAATTATTTACCGTAGTTTCAGAAGTGACCTGAACCTCTTTTATTAATTCAAGAGCCTTTCTATATGCATCAGCCTTTGTTACCCTCAGCTGTTGCACCCTGCTCATCCCTGTGGATTGTGCACCCGGCTGCGGCGGGGCCATGCCTTTCACCCTTAAAATCTGTTTGCTGTAATCAATACCGCCTGTCCCTGTCGGTGACGGGACAAAAACCCCATCGCCATTTGTAGAGAATGAACTGCCGGCAAAAACAAAGGCTGTTATCAATGACAGCCCAAGAATAAAAATGCTTTTTCTCATAAAACCTCCCTTCATGAGTTAGTGAGTTATGGAGTTAAGGAGTTAACTCATCAACTCTTAAACTCCTAAACTCTTTAACTCTATTTCATTGCCCTTACTATATCACCAGCCTGGAATCCCACCCCTGATGTAATTGTTCCCTCTGAAACCCTGTCGCTTTGGTGGCTGGTTACCATTACCTCTCCAATCTGTTTCTCTCTTTTTCCGATAACCCTCCCTGTCTCAGGGTCAACTAAATCTGCCCCTGCCCTGTAAACGCCAAGTTTAGAGCCTTTTGCCAATTTTGATTTTTCTCCTGCCCTGAAGATTACAGTACTTCCCTCCATCAGGAGTATCCTTCCTTGGAAAGGTCTTTTGTTTAACTCATTAATCATCTCCTCAAGCGCCTTTGAGAGTGCATCCCTTAATGCACCATCTCTTAAACCTGTATCGGCAGTTGATGCAGAGCCGAATCCAAGAACTCCACCAGTCTTCTTTTTATATTCACCGGCACCTGACTTTGCAACAAGGGATTTTCCAGATGCTATATCTACCAACGCATAATCTACCTGAACCCTTGCAACTTGTGTCTTTGACTGGGCAATCAACGTATCAGAACCTTCTTCTACTTCAGAATAGGCTGTAATAGCCCCTGACACTCTGTAATCAATTGATTCAAATCCTTCTGTTGCACTCTTTTTACCAGTCTTTACAGCGCCTGTTTGCTGGAGCTCAATCATCTTATCCTGCTCCTTCATTTCATCTTCTGTAAGAGATATAGGCTCAAGACCTGCTGATTTAATTAATGTCCTCAAAATATCTGTTGCTGACTCTCCGATACCGAGAACTTTTGAAGGGGTCTTGTTTTTGAATGTGATTATGCCTACTGTGTATTCTGGTCCGGCATATTTTGCACCTGCCTCTTCAAGCTTCTGACTCTGTTTGGTAACAGAGACATCCTTTTTTACGGCACCTGTTGTTGTTGCCTCACATCCAATCAGACCATATAATGCAAACGATGATATCAAAATATATGCAAATGTCTTTTTTGAAAATAGTTTCATTTTAAACCCTCCTTAATTTTAGAAATTAGAAATTAGACATTAGAAATTAGAGATTTTAATTTATCACCTCCTCTTTATAAGCGATTATTTTTTTCGGTTAACGAGAGACCGGTCCTACAGGCAGGGTTATAATAACCCTGTTTAGCATTTCATTTGTCTCTACTTTTAATGGAGCTTTAAGCACCTTTGAAACAGCCTTATCCGCCACTGCCCCAAGTAACGCCCCTCCGAATGATTCTTGAGATTTGCTTTCTATCGTAACCCATGGAATCTCCTCTTTCTGTGTTGCCTCTTTGATCCCGCCGGCTAAAGATAATGCACTGCCAATTCCGCCTGCCTTTGTCTCACTCTTTATACCGATTCCATTTTGCCAGACTGTCTCGCCTGTTTTGGTGTTTACAAGCTTAAATTTTGCCCTGACCTTTTTTACATTTAGAAAGCCTGTAATCTGTGTATCAAAATTCATAAGTGTCCCATATATAACTCCATCTACACCAAGAAGTTCTCCAAGCTTTTGAGGAGTTGTCATGTCAAGCTGAGCCCCAAGTGTAACACCCATCTGGTCTTTCAATAACTGGTCAGTATCTTTCATGGGTTTATTGGAATAAAAATAATTGGGTATTCTTTTATCAAATTCAGCTCTTACATATTGAGGTGCCTCTACATCATTTGTCTGATTGACCATAGGAAGGACTGCCACTGTCTTGATAGGATTATTCGGGTCTGCCTTCCTTAAAGGCCCCATAGCACAGGCACTTAAAGAAATTACGGCAACCAAACTGATACATAATAAAATATGATACCTATTATTCTTTTTCATTCTCTACCTCCTATTGGTTAAAGTTTATTTTTTCTCAACAAAGGCATTTGAGACATCAACCCTGTATCTGCCAACTGTAACGATTCCCCTATTATTAACTAATGAATTATCTGTAACAGGGTCTCTCCACCAGCTTTCCAGACGGGCTTCAGATTTATCTTTTGGAGAGTAATAAACCCCCTCCTTATGATTGCCCTCAAAAAAATATATACGGCTTCCAAGTTGAAGCTCCGACGCAGCGGCCGATCTTACGGCTTTAAAAAACTTACTCCACACCTTTTGACCATCATGATACATGAGAAATTCACCTTCAGGGTTTGTTGCCGTAGGACGGGTAACCATTTTCCCGACTCTTCCATTCTCATCTCTGTCGCCGGAAAACACAAGATATTCATCCGCTTCAAAGAAAGACGATGTTTCCTGCGCAGCAGGAACTGGTGGTGAGGGCTGAGCTGCTGGAGGTGAAGACGGTGGCGTCGACATTGTCTTTGCCGATACTGCCCCACCTAAACTTACCTCTACTGTATTTGCACTTGCACCTATTACCTTTACAGGAATGCCTCCAAAGTTCTTCCTTGCAATCTCGTCTGATAGCTGTTGGGCATTACCCTTCATCTCTACATCAAGGACTGCTATCCCCCCCTCAAGACTCCTCTGATAGATTGCCTGAACACCCCTTATCTGCCCCTGAATTATATCCTTAAACTTTACAAAGTCAGAATATTCTCCAATACCTCTGACTGTTAATTGAATTAAGCCGCCGCCAGATACCTCACCGCTCCATTTTGCAATAATCTGGTCAATAATCTTTCCTGACGCCTCTCTTGCTGCCTTTTCCAATGCCTCTGTCCCGCCTGTCACTTCAGATATATTTCTGCTTACACCATGCCCCCTTGCAGAGCCTAAGACTGCCCCGTTGTCAACCCTTAAAGCGCTGGCTGTAATATCTGCTATATACGACCCTACTTTACTGCCTGTATTTCGTGGTCCCTCTTTTGCCAGTGCCTTACCTTTGACGATTACTTCGGCACCCAACTGTTTTCCGACACTAATTGCCCCTGCATCTGTCAGGTCAGCAATTTTGTAGGCATTGGATACCTCTATCTTTCCTGTGGCAACTGATGAATCTACCACATTAAATCCCTTATTCAGAAATTCCTCTTTCAGGGCTGTCTCAGAGGCAGCCATATCATAATGCTGTCCCTTAAATTCGCTCTTTCCATGCCACCAGAACATATAAAACTCCTGCCCTATGTTCTGTTCGGCAATCATAAAGAGAACCCTCGGTTTCTGAGCCCTCTGCATGAGAATTCCGAGAGCACCCAGGTCATTTTTCAAATCTCCGAGGTTAACAATTGCAGTGATAGTTACCTGATAGAGTTCTGGTGAAGGTGATTCGCTTACAACCTTATAGTTTTGAATATAACCCTGGCTTTTTGTTAAGATACTATCCCGTATCAACTGATAATTCTCAACAACTGTCTCTGACGAAACCATTGTCCCGACTGCCTGCTCTACAGCCTTTCTAAGTGCATCGTTTAATGCTGTATCCCTTGCTATCGCCTTATCACCCTGTAAGACAGCGGCTACACCTGTAGCAGTTACATCCTGCGATTGTGCGAAGCTTTGTGAATATGAAAACAGAATGGCGAGAAGAAACAATAAAATACCCTTTTTCATGAAACCTCCTTAATATAGGCACAGATATATGATTATTTAGAAATGCGTTTATAATCTACTTTCATAAATCCAAAAAGTCAAGCAAATTTCATCAGCATTTTATATTAGGAAATTATAAAATTAACCACAGGTAAACACAGATGAACACTGATAGAATAAGGGAAAAAAGTTTTTATCTGTGTTAATCTGTGTCCATCTGTGGTTTCATCAAGTTTTTGTTCTTAGCATATCCTCGGCAATTGCTCTCCTGATGGCATATCGACAATTCTTGTGCCTCCGACAACCGTTTTTAATGCAACAATATCCTTTGGAGAAGATACTATCTCTCCAATTGACTTTGCCTCCTTCCCATGGGGATGATTTTTCATAATATTTAAAACCTTATCTTTATCCTTTGATGAAACAATAACCACCACCTTCCCTTCATTTGCAATATAGAGGGGATCAAATCCGAGGATATCAGAGACAGACCTTACTTCATCCCTTATTGGTATCTCTGTTTCATCAAGGAGTATTCCCCACTCCATTCCATTTGTAAATTCGTTAAGAGTTGCTGCAAGCCCCCCTCTTGTCGGGTCTCTCATGAATTTTATATCTGCTCCAGATTCAAGAACAGCCATTATAAGGCTGTTCAATGGCTTGCAATCACTCTCTATCTCTGATTCAAGCTCTATTCCCTCTCTTTTTGAGAGGACAGATATTCCATGGTCTCCTATAGTGCCATTTATAATAATACTGTCACCGTCTTTAATCCTCTCCCTCTGAAGTTCAATACCATCCATGACTAAACCGATACCAGCAGTATTTATATAGATTTTATCAGCAGCTCCCTTTTCAACCACCTTTGTATCCCCAGTTACAATCTGGACACCTGCCTCTAAAGCGGTTTTTTTCATTGATAATATAATCTTCTCAAGAGTTTTATATTCAAATCCTTCTTCAATAATCAGCCCGCATGAGATAAATAGTGGTCTTGCACCCGTAACAGAGAGGTCGTTGATAGTTCCAGCAACAGCAAGTTTTCCTATATCGCCGCCAGAAAAGAATAATGGCTTGACCACATAAGAGTCTGTAGTAAATGCAATTCTATTTGTTCCAAATGTAAGAATTGCTGAATCTGTCAGCGGTGAAAGAAATGGGTTATTAAATTCTTTTAGAAAAAGTTCCTTTATAAGTTTTTGAGATGGCTCTCCGCCGCTTCCGTGAGCGAGAGTTACCCTTTCAATTTTATTCATAGGAGATTATATATCCGCAGATTTTGCAGATTACCGCAGATTAAAACAAAATATTTTTTTAACAAATCTGTGAAAATCTGTGTAATCTGCGGTTACAGTTTAGTTTTTATTCTTCTTTTATACAATCAGGCTCTTGCCTGTCATTTCAACAGGTTTTTCTATATTTAAGAGTTTCAATATTGTAGGTGCTATATCTGCAAGTCTGCCCCCATCACTTAATCGCGTTCCCACGCTATGAGTGGGAACGCTGACCCAGTAAAATGGGACAGGGTTTGTTGTGTGGGCAGTAATAGGCTCACCCTTCTCATCAATCATGTCTTCAATATTTCCGTGATCTGATGTAATGAGAATATCCCCTCGGTTTTTGAGGGCAGCATCAATAATCCTCCCTACACATTCATCCACAACTTCAACAGCTTTTACAGCGGCATCAAATATCCCCGTGTGTCCCACCATATCAGGATTGGCAAAGTTGACAATTATCATAGGATAGCTCTCTGACTCAACAGCCCTTAAGACCTCTGCCGTAACTTCTCTTGCACTCATATCAGGTTTTAAATCATAAGTAGAGACCTTTGGAGAGGAGACGAGGATTCTGTCTTCTCCGTTATATGGCTCTTCAATCCCGCCGTTAAAAAAGAAAGTTACATGGGCATACTTTTCAGTCTCAGCAGTCCTGAATTGCCTTATCCCTTTTCTGCCTAAGATTTCTCCAAGGCCATTTCGAGGTATGTTAGGGGGGAAGGCAAGCGGGAGTCCAAATCTTACATCATATTCCGTAAGACAGGTGATATATAATTTTAAATTTCTATCACCGCGTTCAAACTCCTTAAAATCAGTTTCATTTAATGCCCTGATAATCTGTCTCGCCCTGTCTGACCTGAAATTGTAAAATATTACAGAGTCTCCATCTTTGATTGCCCCTATAGGTTTGTCATTGCCATCAACAATTACTGCAGGTATCATAAACTCATCAATAACCTGATTTTCATAAGACCTCTGTAATGCCTCTTCTGCACTCACAGCATTATTTCCAATCCCGTGAACAATGGCATCATACGCCTTTTTAGTCCTCTCCCATCTATTGTCCCTGTCCATCCCATAATACCTTCCCATAATGCTTGCAATCTTCCCTATTTTTAATCCTTTGAGTTTTGCATTAAGGTCTGATATGTATTTTAAGGCACTCTTTGGAGGCGTATCCCTTCCATCTAAAAAAGGGTGCATAAACAGATTTTTTACATTATTTCTCTTTGCCATTTCAATAAGTGCAAATATATGGTCAATGTGGCTGTGGACACCCCCGTCTGAAAGGAGCCCCATGAGGTGAAGTGATGAGCCATTCCTTTTTGCATGTTCCATTGCGTTTAATAAGACCCTGTTGGAGAAAAAACTTCCATCCTTTACAGAATTTGAAATCCTTGGTAGTTCCTGATAGACAACCCTTCCAGCCCCAATGTTAAGGTGACCAACCTCAGAGTTTCCCATCTGTCCCTCTGGAAGACCCACCTCAAGCCCTGATGCCTGAATAAGTGTATAGGGGAATTCTCTATCAAGTCTGTCAAAGGTGGGTGTCTTTGCATGGAGTATAGCATTGCCAAATTTTTCCTTCTTATAACCCCACCCATCCATTATGATTAAGACGACAGAACTCATATACAAGAAATTATAACCTCAAATTATGTATTAACCACTGATTAATACGGACAAATACAGATAAAACAAACAATTAACCGAAATAATTAATTATTTTTAGAATAAACTGTTCTAACCTGTCTTTTATGATATTCCCGTTATAAGAAAATAGCAACAGATTTTGGGGTATGTCCAATTTTATTGTGTGACATAATTTTATTGTGTTATGTTGTCAACAAATAGAAATGTC
>DNJG01000065.1 GCA_003489165.1 Nitrospinota bacterium
GAGCACCCTGTTACAGAGATGGTAACAGGTATTGACCTGATAAAGGAACAGATAAGGATTGCTGCAGGAGAAAAGCTAAAGATAAAGCAAAAAGAGGTAAACATATTCGGCCACAGTATTGAGTGCAGGATAAATGCAGAAGACCCTGACAAATTTATACCATCTCCCGGCAAAATAACCGCTTTAAATATTCCAGGCGGTCCAGGGGTAAGGGTAGATACTGCCATATATTCCGAATATATTGTCCTTCCATACTATGATTCCCTGATAGCAAAATTGATAGTTCACGGACATGACAGAGAAGATGCGATTGCAAAGATGAACAGGGCATTGGAGGAGTTTCATGTGGAAGGAATCAAGACCACCATCCCATTTCACAAAAAGGTTCTCTCCCATAAGGATTTTCTAAAAGGAGAATTCTATACCGATTTCATAGAAAAAATGAATTCCAAATAATGGTAAATAGGTGAATCGGAGAATTGGTAAATCGATTAATAGATAAATCAGTAAATTGGTAATCTATTCACCTGTTAACCCATTCACCAATAATTAATATGTCTGATTACGATGTAATAGTTATAGGTTCAGGCATAGGCGGATTAACCTCTGCCTCTCTCTTATCAAAGAGGGGATTGAAAGTCCTCATTGTAGAACAGAATTCAACAGCCGGCGGCTTATGCAATTCATTTTCAAAAAATGGATACACCTTTGATATAGCCGCATCGATCTTTTGGGGATTCGGGCATGGGGAAGTATTTCATTGGCTGTTCTCAGAATTTAATATACTCAACGACCTCCTTGAAAGAGAATCTGTTATAAGGAAAATAGAGCCGGGGTTACAGGTAATACTGCCAAATCACAGGATAAATATCTATTCGGAGAGGAATAGGTTTTATGAAGAGTTAAAGAGGGAATTCCCCTCTGACATGGAAAACCTAATAAAATTCTATCAGGAGTCAGACAAGATAGAAGATGAAATCTATTACCTTTTAAACAAAGACCATTTCTATTCGGTAAAAAATCATTACCCGCATGAAAATAAAAGATTAAAGAAACTTTATACTGCAATATCAATCTTCTTAAAAAGGAAAAAGGATATCCTCCAGATAGCTGGCAGATGGGTCAATCCGTTGGAGATAAAATATTTCATTGACCTCCAACTCACCTATTTTATGCACAAAAAGACTTCTGATGCTTCCCTCCCCTTATTATCAATTATCCTTGGGATACCAAAGAGAGGGATATATGGAATTAAAGGTGGGGCAAGGGTATTAACAGGCATACTTGAAAAACAGCTGATAAAACATGGTGGTAAGATTACATACAATTCCACTGCGGAAGAGATTATCCTAAAGGGGAGTAAGGCATGTGGTGTAAAAGTAAGGCAGGGAAATTCAGTCAGTGAGTTAAAGGCAGACTGGATTATTTCCAATACTGCCTTTTCGAATATTGAAAGTAGTTTAATAAAGAAAAAAAGGAAAAAAAATCAATTTTTAAAAATTAATAAAAAAATAGAAAACGGACTTATGCCTTTTTCAGTCCTCCTCGGTGTAGATGAAAAGGTAATACCTGAACTAATGGGTGAACATGCCATAATGTTAAGGGACTATGAACTTCCATTTAGTGATAGTAATATACTATTTATTTCTGTCAGTCCGGGATGGGATGAGACGAGGGCACCCCATGGGAAGAGGTGTATAACAGCCACCTATTTTTTATTTCCTGATGAGGCAGGAAAAATTAATTGGGAAATAGAGAGAGAGAATAAAACAAAAGAGATGATTGACCATTTGGAACAACTTATACCATTCATATCGGAATTCATAGATTGTGCATACAGCATAACCCCTGATGACTACCAGCGTTCAACCATGAGAAGAGAGGGAATACTGAGAGGTTTCAGCAATCTGTCCGGTCCTTATGGATTTAACAGCCTCTCATTTAAAACCCCTGTAAGAAAACTCCTCAAGGTCGGTGATGAGGTGTTCCCAGGTTTAGGTGTTGCACATACTGCAAAATCAGGAATAAGGGCTGCAGAAGAGATATTGAAAAGATATTGAAAAGAATTTGACACATGAAATAGCTTAAGATAATATAAGTTTTCAGGTATTTTTAAAAAACAAGGAGGATTTAAATGGCAAAGGAAAAGATTTTTAGCGATGTTGGAGAGAAAGAGGTAACAAGGGCAATAGTAGAGGGTTTTTCAAAGACATTCAATGAGTATGTTGACAGTGATGTAATTATAGTAGGCGGTGGTCCAAGCGGACTCATGGCAGGCAAGGAACTGGCGAAAAGCGGTATTAAGACCCTTATAATAGAGAGAAATAACTATCTTGGTGGAGGATTCTGGATAGGCGGGTATCTTATGAATAAGATAACTGTAAGGGCACCCGGACAGAAGGTGCTGGATGAACTCGGTGTTCCCTATGAAAAGGTAACTGAGGGACTATATATGACTAACGGCCCTCATGCCTGCTCAAAACTAATCGCAGCCGCCTGTGATGCAGGCGTAATGATTATCAACATGACAAAGTTTGATGATATCGTAATTAGAGAAAAAAACAGAGTCGCAGGTGCTGTAATAAACTGGACACCTGTGTCAGCACTACCAAGGGAGATTACATGTGTTGATCCTGTGGCACTTGAATCTAAAATTGTTGTAGATGCAACAGGACACGATGCATGTGTCGTGGCAAAGCTTGAGGAGAGAGGTTTGATAAAGACAAAGGGGTTCGGCGCTATGTGGGTGGAGAGGTCAGAAGACTTAGTTGTGGAATATACAGGAGAGGCGCATCCCGGGCTTGTGGTTATGGGAATGGCAGTTTCAACTGTATATGGCCTGCCGAGGATGGGACCTACATTTGGTGCAATGCTCCTCTCAGGCAAAAAAGGTGCAGAGGTAGTTAAAGAAAAATTGAAGAAAAAATAAGCAAGTAATGGGGAGTAAGCAGTATATTACCGCTTACTCCTTGCCCCTTCCTTTATGTATCGTGTTCCTTCTTTTATCCATATCTACGGAAAAAAAGCTATTACAAATCCAAATCTGAAAGAAATATCCTCATATCTAAAATCACTCCTCCCAAAAACTATTATAGATGTAAGAACAGATCTTATTTCTAATTTTCTTGAACCCTTAGATTCTTCAAAAAAGGATGAAGCGGTTGACTCGCTTGCAGAGAAATTGGCAGGCATAAGGGTATTAGACTATTCAAAACAGAAACTAAACCCTGAGCCTATGTATGCAGAAATAGATTATGAACGAAGAAAGATACTAAATCCTGATACAAAATCAATAGGCGTATTTTATGATGGTTTTGAACTTCAAAACATCTTTTACTCCATTATCGGCAAAGATGAACGTTCTTTTTCTCATATTCATGTAGTATTTACAAACCAACTCATAGCAACATGGGAGGATGATGACAGCAGGTATCATGCAAGGTCATCTGTATACGGATTTCCATCAATTATATCCACTGCTGGAATTGTTGAGGCACCGGCAAAGCCGAGGGAATTTTATTTAATGAAGCAACAATACGGGATGATGGGGATGGATGATTTAGCCATTGCAGAGTTTAAAAGGAAATTTGAGGGGAGATTCATTGACTATAATGACCCACATATGACAGAAGTCTGTAAGGGATATGCAGCACAGGCATTATTCTTTCACATCACAGGAGAGCCATTTTGTGAGGATAAAGGGTGCAGGCTGTTTAATGCCCACTGGCAGGAGGAACTCATTTATTCACAATTGGAGAGCCCCTATGAATTTTGTAAAGCCCATACTGATATGCTGAAAAAAATTATTCGCAACGGACTGACACAGACTTAAATTAGTGTCAGTGTCAGTGAACAGTGTCAGTTAAAAATGTTTTTTTCTGACACTAACACTAATCACTTATTAGTCAGTGAAAGTCTTTGGCAAAAATATAATCTCATGCGAAATATAAAACTCCTCATTGAATACGACGGGACAAATTATCATGGCTGGCAGAGGCAGCTAAATGCCATCACCATTCAGGAGATAATGGAGAATATGCTTTTCAAAATAACATCTGAAAAGACTCCCATTATCGCATCAGGCAGAACTGATTCAGGTGTTCATGCACTCGGCCAGGTTGCAAATTTTAAGATAGATTCACAGATGGACGATATATCTTTTAAGAAGGCATTCAACAGCCTTCTTCCAAAAGATATCGTAATTAAAGATGCCGTCACCGTTGAAGATAATTTTCACTCCCAGCATTATGCAAAAAGTAAGATATATAGATACTGCATATTGAACCGTTCATATCCTTCATCTTTTGACTATAGATACTCATGGCACATCCGTTATCCTCTCAATATAGATGAAATGAGAGAGGCAGGAGCCTTCTTGATTGGAACCAATGACTTCTCATCATTCAGGTCTTCAACATGTGAGGCAAAAGACCCTGTCAGGACACTCTACAGATTGGATATAGAAAAGAACGGAGATAAGATTTTTTTATGGTTTGAAGCGGATGGGTTTTTAAAACAGATGGTGAGAAATATTGTAGGGACACTTGTCTATGTAGGAAATGGCAGATTTAAGCCTCAGACTATGCAAAGGATTCTTGAAAATAAAAACAGAACTTCAGCAGGTCCAACCGCACCTCCACAGGGCTTGTTTCTTATTGAGGTTAATTTAAGCATGGATAAAAAACTTGAATTAAAGGATATAGTTCTTATTGGTCGGACATTTGATGAATACTATAGAATGTTTGAACTCGGTAATATAAATTTTAAAGATGAGAAAATTCTTGATGTGGCTTCTGGAGTCAGTTCTTTCTGCTCTGAGGCAAACTCTAAGGGATATAATGTTACTGCCTCTGATAAAATTTATAATTTTTCTGCAAAAGAGATTGAAGAAAAGTGTATCAGTGACTTAAAAATGGTAATGGAAAAGCTACCCTCAGTTGCGGATTTGTATAAATGGGAATTTTTTAAAGATATTGATGTCCTGAAGGAAAATAGGGAAAGGGCTTATAAATTATTCATAGAAGATTTTAAGAAGGAGAATGGCAACCGATATATTGCTGCTGAATATCCAAAGACTCGGTTTGCTGATAAAGAATTTACAATTTCTCTTATATCACATTTTCTTTTCATGTATGATGAACATTTGAGTTATGAATTTCATAAAAAGACCCTTTCAGAGATTATCAGGATAACTACAAAAGAGATAAGGATATTTCCAATTGTCAATTTGAAGGGAAAAAGGTCTTTGTTTGTTGAGAAGCTTATGGGAGATAGAGAGTTTAAGGATTATGAAATAGGAGTCAAGAAAGTTGATTATGAATTTGTGAAGAATGGAAATGAGATGTTGTCAATTAAAGTAAATTAAGAGAGGAAAATACCGAATGGCATTTGAGACATATATAATTTCATGGAATATAACAAAGAGGTGTAACCTCCGCTGTGCCCACTGCTATCTTGATGCATCATATCTCACTGGAGATGTTACAGATGAGCTATCCACAGTGGAGTGTTTCAGGGTTATTGACCAGATGGCTGAGGTGAATTCAAATGCAGTCTTAATACTTACAGGGGGTGAGCCTCTGCTTCGTAAGGATATATTTGAGATTTCAAGATACGCATCTGATAAAGGTTTTATGACGGTCCTTGGGACAAATGGGATACCTATAACGGAGGGTATTGCAAAAAAGATAAAAGAGAGCGGGATAAAGGGTGTTGGTGTAAGCCTTGATTCTCTGAATCCAGAAAGGCACGATTCTTTCAGGGGTATAAATGGGGCGTGGGATAATACAATTAAGGGGATTGAGGAGATAAAAAGGGTAGGGGTAGAATTTCAGATACAGACTACAGTAACAAAAGAAAATTATAATGAGATACCTTCAATAATTGATTTTGCATATAAAACAGGTGCAAGGGTGTTTAATCTCTTTTTTCTTGTATGCACAGGGAGGGGTGAGGAGCTTACAGATATATCAGCAGAGCAGTATGAGGATATGCTCTCCTATGTTTATAAAATCCACGATAATTTTAAAGGGATGATGATAAGGCCCAAATGTGCCCCCCATTTTAAAAGAATTGCCTATCAATCAGACCCAAAGTCACCTGTGTTGAGCGGCTATATAGGCGGGTGTCGTGCAGGGACAAACTATTGCCGTATAACGCCCGAAGGTAATGTAACCCCATGTCCATATATGCCTGACTCAGTCGGTAATGTAAGAAAAAAGAGTTTTACTGATATATGGTGGAATTCTGATGTATTTAAAAACCTTAGACAACCTGAATATCATGGTAAATGTCAGGAGTGTGAATATAAACTTCTCTGCGGAGGGTGCAGGGCAAGGGCTTCTGCATCAAGTAATGATTATATGGGTGATGACCCATGGTGTCTATATGAACCCGAAAAGAGCGAAAAGAAGATAATAAATCTTGAGACAGTCGTAAAATACGGCATTGAAGATGAGGAGGATAGCGGTGATATTCTCTGGACTGATGATGCACTAAAATTCCTTGAAAATATTCCATTTTTTGCAAGGGCTATAGCCAAGAAAGGTGTAGAAAAACATGCGAGGGAGATGGGCTATAAGACTATTACAATGGAAACAATGAAAGAGGCAAGGGAAAAGAGGGCAGGGAAGATGAAGTTCAGGAGTTAATGAGTTAAACTCCTAAACTCTTCAACTCCTCAACTTTTATGTGGTTCTATGATTACCTTGATTGAATCCTGTGCCTTTGCAACAAGCTGAAATCCAAGCCCTGCCTCTGATAGGCTCAGGCGGTGGGTTATCATATCTTTCACAATCAGATGGCGGGTTTTAAGCAGTTCAATAGCAGTGGCAATATCTGATGGTGCCCCTGCATAGGATGTTGTCATTGTTATTCCGTCACGCCAAATATCCCATAAAGGAATTGGTATTTTGGTTTCAGGCTCTGCCGGTGCAAAAAATAGAATTGTTCCGCTCCTCTCAACCGATTTTAAAGCCTGTGAAATTGCAGGAGGTGCGCCTGTGCATATTACCGCCAGATCTGCAAGCCAGCCGTCATTGACCTGTCTTAGTTTTGCTGGAACATCCTCTTTTGCATTGATAACTTCATCAGCACCAAATTTTTTTGCCGAATTTAATCTATAGTCATTAATATCAGTTGCAATAATTTTCCCTGCACCCATTGCACGAGTTAGCTTTACAAAAAGTAGTCCTGAGATACCACTGCCAATAATAAGCACCCTCTGACCTGCCCTAAAATTTGATTTATTTAAGCCTCCAAGGACACATGCAAGGGGTTCAATAAATGTCCCATCTTCAAATGACAACTCATCCGGTAGCTTAAAAGTCCCGGAATCTGTATTGATTTTTGGGACACGGATATATTCGGAAAAACCGCCGGGGTCAAAATTAGTTTTACGGAGTGTATCACATACTGAATGATTTCCATTCAGGCAGTAGTAGCATGTATTGCAGGGGACATGGTGGGATACAAATACCCTGTCTCCCTTTTTATATCCTTTAACACCTTCTCCGACTTCAACAACCTCACCGGCAATTTCATGTCCGAGGACAAGGGGAGCTTTCTTGATGCGATACCACTCCATTACATCACTGCCGCAGATACCGCTTGCAATAACCTTTACAAGAAGTTCTCCGTTACCTATCTTTGGAATGGGTCTTTCTTCAAGTCGGACATCTTTATTATTATGATAAACTGCAACTCGCACATTACCCTCTATTTCTTTTTCTTCTCACTCTCGTATAACTTATTCGCCTCTTTTGCTGATGCGTTTTCGTGGATAATTGCACGGATTGCCTTAATCATGGCTACCGGGTGTTGATTCTGCCAGATGTTCCTTCCAAGATTTACCCCTATGGCACCTTTTTGCATCCCGTCATGGACAAATTCCAATACCTCAAGTTCTGTTTCTGTCTTTGGTCCGCCTGCTATGACAACAGGGACAGGACAGCTGTTTACAACCTTATCAAAATTTTCACACCAGTATGTCTTTACGACCTTTGCACCAAGTTCGGCGGCAATGCGGCAGCACAATGCAAGATAACGTGCATCACGTTTTTCTAATTCCTTACCAACTGCTGTAACTGCCATTACTGGAATACCGTATTCTTCAGCCTCATTCACAAGGTTTGACAGGTTCATGAGAGTTTGATGCTCATATTCACTGCCAATAAATACAGATAACCCTATTGCAGATACATTGAGCCTGACTGCCTCTTTTATAGATGTAGTGATGCCTTCATTGGCGAGGTCTTTCCCTACAACACTTGTGCCTCCTGATACCCTTAAGATGATAGGTATGCTGTTGTCAGGCGGGATGCATGACCTTAATACCCCCCTCGTAACAAAGAGCGCATCGCTATATTGGAGAAGGGGCTTAATTGTCTCTCCGGGTTTTTCCAATTTTGATGTAGGACCAAGAAAATATCCATGGTCAATAGGCATAAACAAACATTTTCCATCAGACTTAATTAACTGCGATAGACGATTCTTCATTCCCCAATCCATATTAAAATCCTCCTTTCAAATTATATTCCTACATAAGCTATGTGCGGGATGGCTGATGCCTGTTTTTGGATTAAAACATAACAGAATTGGCAAGTCAAATATTTTTGATTCTGCCATTTAGTTGATAGAGAGTTGATATAAATGGTGGACAATGTTATCTTAAGAAAAGAGAGAAGGGGTGGAGATTTTTACTAAAAAATATGCATAAGTTTGACCCAAAGAAGATTGAGATGCTTTTGAGTGAAGACAGAAAGAAAGAGATTGACCCTATGAAGTATTTAAAAGAAAAGGGGTTGAAGGCGGGGATGGTCTTTGCTGATATTGGCTGTGGTCCCGGTTTTTTTGTATTTCCTGCATCTGAGATAGTTGGTAAGAATGGGAAGGTTTATGCTGTTGACACACAGCAGGAGATGTTGGATGAACTTAAAAAAAGGAAACCAACAAAGAATGTTATTATATTAAGGTCAGGGGAAAGTAAAATGTATGTTGATAGCGCTATAGTTGATATTTCCATTATGGTTTTTGTTCTACATGAGGTATATAAACCTATAGAATTTTTAAAAGAGGTAAAGAGGGTTCTAAAACCTTCTGGAAAGCTTATTGCTATTGATTGGGAAAAGAGGGTAGAGGAGAAGGGACCACCGTTTGAGGAAAGACTGCCAAGGGAAAAGGCAGAAGAACTATTTCATCAGACAGGGTTTAAAAAGATAGAAGTGAGCAGTCTTAATCCGTCACATTATGAGCTCATGGGCTGTCGGGAGTAGTTGATAGAGTCTTTACATAGATAGCAATAGCATTTACCATATCCTTGGTAATTGTCCTTCCAAATATTGGCATTTTTCTGTCTCCCTTTTTTTTCAATCCCTTAACATGAGCAAAAATGTCCTGCTCTGTAAGTTTAGACATTAAAACTGGATCATTCAGAGCTGAGGGTTTACTCACTAACCCTCTTGCGGCAAATCCCTTTCCATCTCCTGATATGCCATGACAGGGTGAGCAATAGCGAATGTAATATATCTTTCCTCTTTCCAGTGGCTCTTTAAATCTCTCTGCCCTTTCTTGGGGAGATGGCGTTTTTATAGGTCCCTTATCCACAGTTATTGTCCTTAAGTAATAAACAATATCCCAGCTTATGGATTCTTCTATTTCGCTGTCACGACCAGGCATCTGGAGATAGGGGAATACCTCTTCTCCATAAAGGATTATTTTAAATATATCATCATCCGTTAAAAGGGACATATAGGCTTTATCTGTAAGGTCACGGGGGGGGACCCCGCTGATTTCACTGCCAGGTCCATCACCTGAGCCTGTCTTTCCATGACAGACACTGCAATGTTTTTTGTATGCCTCTTTGCCTCTCTTTATCCTTTCATCATCTTGTGCCAGGATATACTGATTTGTGAATATTGAGAGAATCGCAATACTACAAAAAAATATGAGAATTTTTCTTTTAGATAGGCGAATGTTTTTCATGGTGTGAATTATAGACTTAAGAAAAATGGCTGTCAATGTCAAATTTAGCCTTGCCCACAGCAAGCATAGGCATGGATGCCGAAGCGAGCTGCAAGCGGAAGGGTTCCTCCACGCCTAACTATCTGATTTGACCATGTCTATCTCAAAGAATGAAAAAAAATGGGGGTGGGCAAGAGCCATAGTTATATTGACACATTATGAATACTTCTGTTAAGATTGGCTCATTTCTCTCACCTCGCACATCATTATATGTGAGGGAGAGGTTTTCTTTATATGAAACAGGATGTAAAAAAAATTATAAAAGACTCGTTATCTGCTAACAAACAATCCCTCCTTGAACCTGAGTGTAAGGCTATTGTATCAGGATGTGGCATACCTATACCAAGATCAGTTTTAATTAAAAATAAAAAAGAGTTTAAAACAAAGGCAAAAAAACTCACACCCCCCTATGTCTTAAAAGTAGTATCACAGGATATCCTCCATAAGAGTGAAGCAGGCGGAGTAGTTACAGATATAAAGAATATTAAAGAACTAAATAATGCATGGACTAAGATGGTAAAGTATATTTCCCGTAAAATGCCGACTGCAAGAATAGAGGGCTTCCTTTTAGAAGAGATGTCTCCAAGAGGGGTAGAAGTTATAATCGGGGGACTAAGAGACCCTCAATTTGGACCAGTAGTTATTTTCGGTACAGGAGGAATTTCGGTAGAGCTAATGAAGGATGTATCTTACAGGCTTGCCCCCCTTAATAAAAAAGAAGCACTTGAGATGATAAGGGAGGTAAAGGGCTATCCGCTTCTGACTGGATTCAGAGGCTCAAAGCCTGCTGATATAGACAGCCTCTCAGAGACAATAGTAAAGTTATCAGAGATATTAATTGAAATAGAAGATATAAAGGAAATTGAAATAAATCCCCTGATTGTTTATGAAAAAGGTGTGGCGGCAGTAGATGTAAAGGTAATTCCTAACCTAAATTAAAAATATTTTTATCTTTCAGTAAATTCACCCATCACTCTAAATTTTTCTCTCCTCTGCTGGATTAAATCATCAGGTGAAAGCAATGTTAATTCCTGCAAATGTCTCCTCAAAACTCTCCTCAATATGCCTGCAGTTGCCTCTGGATTACGATGTGCACCACCGAGAGGCTCCTTTATTATTTCGTCTATAACACCTAATTTTAATAAATCATCTGAAGCCAAACAAAGTGCCTCTGCTGCCTCCTCAACCTTTTTACAGTCCTCCCATAGAATGGTAGCACACCCTTCAGGTGATATTACAGAATAAACTGAATGTTCAAGCATAAGAACCCTATTTCCAACTCCCACTGCCAATGCACCGCCACTGCCACCCTCTCCTATAACTACTACTATTATTGGGACAGAGATATTTGCCATCTCATAAAGATTCCTCGCTATAGCCTCTGCCTGCCCCCTCTCCTCAGCACCTATGCCGGGATATGCACCGGGTGTATCAATTAATGTAATAATGGGCTTACCAAATTTCTCTGCAAACTTCATAAGTCGGAGTGCCTTCCTGTAACCTTCCGGCTGTGGCATACCAAAGTTCCTATACATCTTTTCCTTCAGGTCCCTCCCCTTCTGCTGTCCTATTATAAATACACTCCAATCCTCCAATTGAGCAATGCCTCCTATAATGGAATGGCAATCGCCAAAATGCCTGTCTCCATGTAGTTCTATAAAATCTTTTGTCATCATATTTATATAATCAAAAGCATATGGTCTTGAGGGATGTCTTGCGAGCTGAGTCCTCTGCCATCTTGTAAGTTTTGATAAGAGAGAGTGCTTAAGCCTGTTCGCCTTTTTGTGCAGTCTCCTTATCTCTCCAGAAAAATCCACACCATTATTCTTGGAGACAGACTTAAGTTCAGCTATCTTTTTCTCAAGTTCAATAATCGGTTCTTCAAAGTCTAAATATTGTTCTGCCATAATTTTTAATTGAAGATTGAATATTGGAAAAATAAAATTCCTCAAATCTTCAATTTTCAATAGTCAATAATTCTACTCAAAGTATACTGCCTCATCCCCAAATAGGTTTTCAATCTCCTTAACCATGGATTCAGTTGTGCTGACCTGAAATTTTTTATCTACCCCGATATTTATCTGGCTCTTATCAGGAAAGAATAGGTGCAGATAAAGGGCATTCTTCCCCTTACTTGATGATAAAATCTCCTTTAGCCTGATAAGCATATCCTTCTCCAACCCCACTGCTTTAAGATTTATATGAACATTTGAAGAGAACCTCTCCCCAATATTCGTCAGGGGGAAAATCTCCCTTGCAATTATCTTTGTAGAATCCTCCTCAGCACTTATATTCCCCTTAATCAGGACAGGCTCTTCGCCTTCAATCAGATTTCCAGATGCCTTAAATACATCAGGAAACACTATCACCTCTGCAGAACCATTGAGGTCTTCAAGGGTAACAAATGCCATCTTATCCCCTTTTTTTGTAACCTGTGTCCTGTATTTACTTATAATACCGGCTATGCTTATCTCCCTGCCATTTTTAATCTCTTGAAGGTTTTGTGTATTTGAATTAGTAAAATGTTTTACCTCCTTTTCAAATCTTGACAAGGGATGCCCTGATATATAAAAACCGAGTGCCTCTTTTTCAAATGAAAGAAGCTCCTTCTCAGTCCACTCTATTTCCGGGTTAGGAGTTTTGAGTTCGTAGTTCGGAGTTCTAATTCCTAAATCAGAAATCCCACGACCCACTACGGTGGGTGCCCCGAAATCCCAAATATTGAACTGCCCTTTTTCCCTGTCTTTCTGGATATTCTGGGCGCCTCCCATAATTATGTCAATATTATTAATCATCCTCGCCCTGAATTTTCCCGGAGGAAGATTGGCAAAATCTACACTATCAAAGGCACCGCATTTTATAAGGCTTTCTATTACCTTCCTATTTACAACCCTTAATTCAATATTTTCGCAGAAATCTGACAAGGAATCAAATCTTCCCTTCTTTTCTCTCTCCTTTAGTATTGACTCTACAGCATTCACACCTACATTTTTTACTGCTGCAAGACCAAAACGGATGCCACCCTCTACTGTGATTTGAGATTTATTTTTTTGGGGGGCATCATATACCACTGTAAAATCTTTAAAACTTTCGTTAATATCAGGTGGAAGCACCAGAATCCCCATATCTTTACATTCGGCTATATACAAAATAACCTTATCAGTATTTCCCATCTCGCTTGTAAGGAGAGATGCCATGAATTCTAAAGGGTAGTGTGCCTTGAGATAGGCAGTCTGATAGGCAATCATGGCGTATGCAGCACTGTGAGACTTGTTGAATCCATAGCCTGCAAAATGCTCCATAAGGTCAAAAATCTTTTCAGCCTTATTTTCTGCTATCTTATTGGCTACCGAACCTTTTATAAACTTCTCTCTCTGCTGTGCCATCTCTTCAGGCTTCTTCTTACCCATCGCCCTTCTCAGGGAATCTGCGGCGCCCATACTGAAACCGCCGAGCGCACTGGCAATCTTCATTACCTGCTCCTGATAGAGGATGACGCCATAAGTCTCTTTTAAGATTTCATCTAACTGAGGGACTATGTTTTTTATGGGAATTGTCCCATGCTTTCTCTTGATGAAGTCATCCACCATACCGCTGCCAAGGGGACCCGGGCGATATAGTGCCACCAATGCAATAATATCTTCAAATACCTCAGGTTTCATTTTCCTTAATATGTCCCTTATGCCTGAACTCTCAAGTTGAAATACACCAAAAGTCTGTGCCTCACCCAATAATCTATATGTATCCACATCATTGAGCGGAATATTTTCTATATTGAAATCTATTTTATATTTCTCCCTTACAAGCTCCTCTGTATCCCTTATAACTGTCAGGTTTCTGATACCGAGGATATCCATTTTAAGGAGGCCGAGCTTTTCAATATCCCCCATCGGATACTGGGTTGTTATTTCACCTCTGTTTCCTTTATATAGCGGCATAAACTCTGTGAGAGGGGAAGGAGATATAACAATACCTGCTGCATGGGTAGATGCATGTCTTGGAAGACCCTCAAGTTTTTTTGCAATATTCAGAATCTTGCCTACCATTTCATCCTTCTTCCCAATCTCTGTAAACCTTGGCTCTTCTTTTATCGCCTCATCAAGCGTTATGTTGAGTTTATTTGGGACCAATTTGGCAATCTTATCCACATCTCCGTAAGGGACCGCCAGTGCCCTCCCTACATCCCTGATAGCCGCCTTTGCATTCATACTTCCAAATGTTATTATCTGTGCAACATTTCCATATTTCTTTGTTACATAGTCTATTACCTCGTCCCTCCGCTCCTTACAAAAATCTATATCTATGTCAGGCATACTTACTCTATCAGGATTTAAAAATCTCTCAAACAATAAGCCGTATTTAATCGGGTCAAGGTCTGTAATCCTTAAGGCATATGCAACCAGACTTCCTGCGGCAGAACCCCTCCCCGGACCTACAGGTATTCCGCTTCTGCGGGCATAATCAATAAAATCCCAGACAATTAAAAAATATCCCGAATAACCCATAGCCTTTATTATCTTAAGCTCACTCTCAAGCCTGTCATAATATACCTTTCTTATATCTTCTTCTGACCACTGACCACTGACCACTGACACTTGTTTTTTGAGCCTCTTTTCCAAACCGTGTGTCGTCATATCTCTTAAGTAGCCGTCAAGTGTTGAATCAGAGGGGATGTCATAGCGTGGAAGGTGAATCTGGTCAAACCTGATTTCAAGATTACATCTATCCGCTATTTCCAGTGTATTTGAAATAGCCTCAGGCACTTCTTTAAAGAGGAGCTTCATCTCCTCCGGTGATTTAAAATAAAACTGGTCGGTTGTAAACTTCATGTGCTTTGGGTCATTAACTGTCTTTCCAGTCTGAATACAGAGGAGAACCTCATGTGCCTCAGCATCACTCTTATCCATATAGTGGCAGTCATTTGTAGCAACCAATGGGATGGAAAGCCTCTTTGCCATCTCTATTATGGTTTTATTAATATCCTTTTGTTCAGGAATACCCTGGTCCTGAATTTCAAGATAAAATTTTCTCTCCCCCATTACCTCCTTATAAAAAGAGGCTGACTTATAAGCCTCATCCTCCTGCCCTTTAAGGATGAGTCTTTGAACTTCACCTTTCATACAACTGCTTAAGGCAATCAAACCCTCTGTGTGCTTTGCGAGAATCTCCTTATCTATGCGAGGTCTATAATAAAACCCCTCCAGATAACCGGCACTTACAAGAGTAACGAGGTTCTTATACCCTGTAGTATTTTTTGCCAGTAATATAAGGTGATAGGAGCTGTCAGATATGCCTTCCTGTGTTGATTTTTCAAGTCTGCTCTTGGGGGCAACATAGACCTCACATCCGATAATGGGCTTGATGCCGTATTTTTTGGCTGTCTGATAGAAATCCACAGCACCAAACATATTCCCGTGGTCGGTCATGGCAATGGACGGCATCTTGTATTCACTTGCCTTTTTTAAGAGCGAGTCAAGACGAATAGCACCGTCTAATAGACTATACTGTGTATGGAGATGCAAATGGACAAAATCAGAATGATGCATAGGCACTCAAAAGAAGGGTTCAAAGATTCGAGGGTTCGAGGGGATAAGTATTTTATTTTCACTTAACCCCTTGAATCCTTGAACCCTTGAGTCCTTTAAGTTAAAATTCTTCTTCTTCATTAATTTCAAGAGGGAATTCTTCATCTTCTATCCCGCCAAAATCCTCTTCATCCTCTTCTATATCAGGGGCAATCTCTTCAGATAACTCCTCCTCAGGAATTGGAATTACCGGCACCTTGTGAATTGCCGCATGTGCCGACTTTTCACGTTTCGGGGCACCAGACTGGTCAGCCCCGCATTTTGGGCATATTGCCTTAGGTTTGTTTAAGTCATAAAATTTACATCCGCATTTAAAGCACTGATACCTGCTGCCATATTTATTTTTTGTCATAATCCTCCCATTAAAGATAGTAGGCAGTAAGGAGTAAGCAGTAAGCAGTAAGCAGAAAAAACAAACTGCCTGCTATCCTTTCTTACTGCCTACTGCTTACTGTCTACTGTTTACTGTATTTTTACTCCCACTCTATTGTACTCGGTGGTTTTGAGCTTATGTCATAGACAACCCTGTTAACCCCCTTCACCTCATTTATTATACGGCTTGATATAATCCCCAATAAGTCATAGGGGAGNNACTACATTTTCATAAGTCCTCTCATCCCCCATTACACCAACACTCTTTACAGGCAGAAGCACTGCAAACGACTGCCATATCTCTCTGTAAAGACCTGCCTTTTTAATCTCCTCAAGGACAATTGCATCTGCATCCCTCAACAACTCAAGCCTATCTCTTGTAACCTCACCAAGAACCCTTATAGCAAGACCTGGTCCCGGAAACGGCTGTCTCCACAAAATATCATCAGACATATTCAATTCTTTCCCCAAAAGCCTCACTTCATCTTTAAATAGTTCTCTTAAAGGCTCGATCAGCTCAAACTCCATGTCAGTTGGAAGCCCCCCGACATTATGATGGGTCTTTATAGTAGCAGAAGGGCCTTTAAAAGATGTACTCTCAATCACATCAGGATATAATGTTCCCTGTGCAAGGAAATCGAACCCCCCTGTCTTTTTTGCCTCCTCTTCAAATACAGCAATAAACTCCCTACCTATAATCTTTCTCTTTTCTTCCGGGTCTGTAATCCCTCTAAGTTTATTTAAAAATCTCTCCTCAGCATCTGCATAAATTAACTTAATATGAAAATTATCCCTGAATATTGATAATACCTTATCTGCCTCTCCCTTTCTCAAAAACCCATTATTGACAAAAACACATGTAAGCCTGTCACCTATTGCACGGTGAACTAAAACAGCAGTAACTGATGAATCAACACCGCCGCTCAATGCACACATCACCCTTTTATCTTTTACCCTGTTTTTGATATCTTCTACAGAATATTCCACGAAAGACGCCATTGTCCACAAGGGTGAACAGAGGCAGATATTATAAAGGAAATCTTTAAAAATCTCTATACCCTTAGCTGTATGAACCACCTCAGGATGAAATTGAATCCCAAATAGCTTAGAATCCCTGCTCTTCATGGCTGCAACAGGAGAATTATCAGAATGTGCAATTTTTATAAAACCCTCCGGCATCCTTTCAATCCTGTCACCATGACTCATCCACACCGTAATAGATTTGGGATTTGGGATTTGGGATTTGGGAATTATATCTTTAAATATATCACTATCATCATCAATCACCAGTTCTGCCTTCCCGTATTCCCTTTTTGCAGACTTTGATACAACACCCCCTAAAAGATGGGTCATCAACTGCATACCATAACAGATACCAAGGACAGGGATTCCGAGTTCCAATACTTTTTTATCTATCAAGGGTGCATTTGGCATATAAACACTTGATGGACTGCCGGACAATATTATCCCCTTAGGATTGTCTCCCTTAATCCTCTCAATCGCTGTATTAAATGGTATTATCTCGCAATATACCCTGCACTCCCTCACCCTCCTTGCAATCAACTGGGTATATTGTGAACCGAAATCAAGTATTAGTATCTTTTCCTGATG
>DNJG01000092.1 GCA_003489165.1 Nitrospinota bacterium
TACTCTTAAGATAATTATTCCCTTCACCGCCCCATACATCCGTAACATCTTCTGTAATGCCCCCGCTTATTGAGTGATAGAATACCTTTGCCAGTTTTCCCTCGTAAGTCAGAACGATTCCTTGTGTATCTTTCGCCGCCTTATTAGTCCGCTCATCTTCCCTTCTTGCCCCGCCATACACCTGATCAGTTGTTGTAGCCTCCATGTGATACGGATTATCTTTTCTATTTTCTTTTTGATAGAGGGCGTATGTCCTTGCTACTACTGCCTGTGCCTTTATGGCTTCAGGATGCCATTTGGCAGATATTTCCTCATTGAGGACACCTTTAAGATACTCTTCTACATCCAGCTCATTTATAACTAATAGCCCCACTTTATCATCCCTTAGTATTTCTATACTGCCCCTGTAACCTTTTTTATCTATCTTTATTAAAGAATTTTCTGCTGGTTTAATTTTTACATTACTGCCAAACTCACGACTATTAATAGATATGCCGGGATTTGATATTTTTATATTTAATTGAATAGGCACTTTTGTGGCAAAGGAGCGATTATTTGTATTATCAATAATCCTTACCCCTTCCTTTACCTGTATTTCAAGATTAGAAGATGTCTTTATAGCTACACGAATAAGATTTGCCCCTGACCCTTCGGCTGAACTCAGGGCAAGTAAACCAGAAAAGAAAATAAAGAGACAAAATATAATATACAATTTTAACTTCAACCCTTTAACCCCCAAAAAGCATAAATTTTATTATAATTATATCACGAAGATTATTCAATAAAAGATACCCAGTGTTTACAAGTTGACAATAAATATTGCTGGTGGTATAAAAAAACAAAATGGATGTTAGTAAGAAATATAGGTAATGAGGAAATTCGTCTATTAAATGTTGCCGTATTAGCACCGTTGCCCCCATTTAAAGAAGTGGAAAGGAGGCATATTGAATGAACAAGAACTATCGGCGACGATTAATTAATATACGCCACGCGCTTAAAGACCTTTGACTGATGAAAGGGCACCAGCCACTTCGGGTACGACAAACATAGCACCCGTGAAATTTGTCTGTAGGTTAGATATTGAAATTCTCTCAAATTTTTATTATGATATTTATAAAGGGAGGGACAAGAATATGGCAAGAGTTGAACAAATAGAATATGAAATCCAGAAGCTTAACCGAAATGATCTTGCGACATTTCGGAACTGGTTCCGCAAGTACGATGCAAATGAGTGGGATCAACAGATTGAAGAGGATATTCAGACGGGAAAGCTTGATAAACTGACAGAAAAAGCCTTTGCAGCACATAAAGCTGGAAGGACAAAGGAGTTTTGAAGCACTTTGCTTCTCCTGATTTCTGGGCCTGCTACCGGCAACTTCCGGCAGTTATGCAGGAACTGGCAGATAGGAATTTTGAACTTTTAAAAGCAGACCCGTTACATCCGTCACTTCATTTCAAAAAGATTGGGAAATACCGATCTGTCCGTGTAGGTCTTCACTATAGAGCATTGGCAATTGAGGCTTCAGAGGGATTGCTATGGTTTTGGATTGAAAGTCACTCTGACTACGATAAACTCTTGGGCTAACAATCCGCTCCACATTGACGCTTTACTGTCATGCGTCTTGCAAAGTGCCGCAAGCCGCGCGCCAGACGCGCAAGTGAGCTTTGTCGTTAGCCACAAATTGGTAAGATATGACTATATTCAAATACTTCTTGCTTCACGTTGTTGTTACTATACTACCTTAAGGAGTATGATTTTTTACCTTCTACCAAGAATGGAAAAAATTAGAGTCAATATTATGCTTATAATTATGGATGTGGCGAGTGGGAAATAGAAGGTGAAGTTCTTTTTCTGTATGAAAATATCCCCCGGAAGCCTTCCTATCCACGGAACTTTCCCAGCAAGCAATATTGCCCCTCCGATAAGGATAAGGATTACACCGAAAAATATCAATATTTTTCCAAGTGGATTTAGTTCAAACATATTATAGAAGGAAATTATAAAAACTACCACGGATTTATCACGGATGAACACGGAATTGTCATTCCGAGTGGAGCGAGGAATCTCGGTTTGAGATTCTTCGGGCTTTGTCCTCTGTGTTAATCCGTGTTTATCTGTGGTTAATCATGTCTTTGTTCTTGCTCCCTGATACGACTCTCTCCTCCCCATCTCCTTGTCTATAGCCTTGATTATATCTGCTTTACTTAGTGACCAGAGAGGGGCAACCAGTCTGTCATTTGGTGCATCACCGACCAGCCTTTGTATAATTATATCATGCGGGAGGTATTCAAGAAAACCACACGCCAGATTTACATAACTGTCTTCATCAAGAAGATTAAATTTTTTATTGAGATATTTTTTTTCTAAAGGTGTCTCTTTGAGGATATGAAGGTGATGAATTTTTATTCCAGCTATTCCAAGGCCTCCCACTACTTTTGCAGTTTCCATCATGTCATCATATGACTCTCCGGGAAGTCCGAGGATAATATGGGTGCATATCTTAAAACCCCTATTCTTTGCCCTTTCAACGGCATCCAGAAACTGTTCAAATGTATGCCCCCTGTTTATAAATTTAAGGGTTCTGTTATGGATTGATTGCAGCCCAATCTCAAGCCACAGATAGGTCTTTTCTGAATACTCCTCAAGGAGGTCAAGTGTCTTATCAGGGAGGCAATCAGCTCTTGTCCCGATTGAAAGCCCAATAATCCCATCTGCACTTAAAGCCTCATCATAAAGTTTTTTGAGATTACTTATTGGTGAGTAGGTATTTGAGTATGCCTGAAAATAGGCTATAAATTTATTAACATCTACTTTTTCTCTTATCCTTGAAATAGAAGAAATCAATTGCTCTCTTACAGGCAGATTTCTTTGCTGTTCTGGAAGGTAATGACTCCCTTCACTGCAATAGATGCATCCTCCCCTGCTCACCTTCCCATCCCTGTTAGGACAGCTAAATCCAGCATCAACAGTAATTTTTAAGACCTTCTCTCCAAATACCTCTCTAAGGTGCTGACCAAAGGGATTATATCTCTTTTTGTGCTGTAATATATCTATCCCCATCTTTCAAAGGACTCCAAAAAAAGCCGTTCCGTGATGAACCTACTGAGGGACTTTCAGATTGATGATTTTGGTAAAGCTCAGATGGATTGATAAAGGTTAGACATCTATTCCGAACAATTCCACGAGTATTTCCATAACTATCTGTTCTTCGCTTTCCTCATCAAACAGTTTCTCTTTCATGAATCCGTCTTTATGGATTGTAATATTTATCCCTTCTTCCATTTGAATAACATTTACAGCCGATTCTCTCCTCGGAGGGACAGGGTAGTTTGATGGTATCCTCGTATATCCTTCACTTACGAGTTCATTGCACAATCCTTTGACTATTTCGTAAGTTTTTATTCTCCATTCTCTATCCTTCTGCAAAGTGGATAGATATATGCATACCTCTTCGTTACTCTTTTGCTGTTTAAGATGCATTGTATAATCAATTGATAAAGTCCCTTCTTTATTTAATACACTCATTTCGGAGAAAGACTGTCCTTCAAGAATGCTCATGAATAAAATTGTCAAAACCACTATTACCTTTTTCATAGACTCTCCTGAAAAACTATTAAGACAAATAACCTTAATAGATTTTTATACATTATTAATATTATAAACCATTTTACTTGTTTCTTGCAACATTGAATACTTTTTCAAAATTATTGAGGGCTTTACTATGTGGAGAGGATAAGTATAATTATGCTAATATAGAACAAGGTTGAACATTGGCTAATGAAAAGGTATTTAAATGCAATTACTTAAAGATTTTGATATTTACATCTTTTATAAGATCAACAGGGGACTTCAGAATAGTCTTTTTGATATTCTGATGCCGTTTGTAACAAACTATCGCAATTGGTATTTTATTATCTTGCTGACAATTTTATTATTTATCGTTAGAGATTGGAAAAAGGGATTGGTAACTATCCTTTTAGTTATTATCGCTGTGAGTATAAGTGACTATTTTAACTCCCATATTGTAAAATATTTTTTTGGAAGACTGAGACCATGTAATAAACTCCCGATAGAAACTCTCAATCTCATTATTGGCTGTCCTCATAATCCATCATTCCCCTCTTCCCACGCCTCAAATATATTTGCCTTAAGCACGGTATTGGCTTATAGATACAGGAGATTATTGATTCCCATGCTATTTATTTCTGTTTTAGTGTGTCTATCAAGGGTATATCTCGGTCTTCATTATCCCTCTGATGTTATAGTCGGTGGAATCTTTGGGATATTTTATGGTTCAGTGGTTATTTATCTATATAACCAAATAATAAAAAAACATGAAAGAACAAAAACCTAATGAAACCACAGATGTACACAGATTAATACAGATAAAAACTTTTTTTCTTTATTCTATCAGTGTTCATCTGTGTTTACCTGTGGTTAATTTTATAATTTCCTATGCCTGAACAAAAGTTACTAAAGGTTAGAAAATTAAATAATCATGCAAAACTCCCCACAAGGGCTTACGGTGGAGACCTTGGCTACGACCTTTATTCTGCAGAAAGGCATGTCATAAATCCATCAGAGCAGAAGGCTGTAGGGACTGGTATCTCAGTTGAGTTCCCTGAAAGATGGGGTGGTGTTATAAAGGACAGGTCTTCTATGGCAGCAAAGATGATATACACATCTGCAGGTGTAATTGACAACGGTTATAGGGGTGAGATAAAAGTTCTTTTAAGAAATGATTCCGGAACACCTTTTATAATTGAGATAGGCGATAAGATTGCCCAGCTGATTCCAATTCCTGTGATAGATTGGGAGATTATTGAGACAGACATTAAGGAGTCGAATAGAAATACAAATGGTTTTGGCTCTTCAGGAAAATGATTTGCTGCAAAGGTACAAAGAATTAGCCACAGACTTACACAGATTACAAAAAAAATTGTTTAAGTCAGTGAAAGTCAGTGGCTAATAAATCTCTTTGTGTTCTTCGTGTGGCAAGAAAAATTTATTATGCATCCTAAATTAAAGGAGACGCTTGATAGGTTTTACAGGGAATATAATTTAAAATCTCGTATTGAGCATGACCCTATTGAATTTCCACATAGATATAAAAAACCTGAAGATATTGAGATAGCAGGTTTGATTGCATCATCATTGGCTTACGGCAAGGTGACACTCTTTAAACCTGTCATTAATAAAATCCTTTCTATTACCTCTTTAAATGGTAGTTTGCAGGAATTCATAATAAATTTTGAGCTGTCAAAGGATTCAAAACTATTCAGTGGAATAAAATACAGATTTAATTCTGAGAAGGAAATTATTGGTCTTATCTATTTTATAAAATCAGCCCTTATTGAATACGGCTCTTTAAAAAACCTTTTTTATTCATTTTATAATTCAGGAGATAAAAATATCACCAATGCACTTACAGGTTTTGTTAAATATTTTATATCCCTTGATATGTCTGCTGTCTATGATAAAAAGGGACAAACAGTTGGAATAAAGCAGTTTTTCCCCTCTCCTGCTGAAGGAAGCGCCTGCAAAAGGCTCAACCTATATCTTAGATGGATGGTCCGTTCTGATGATAGTGTTGATTTTGGCATCTGGAATAAAATACCGCCATCAAAACTCATAATACCCCTTGATACACACATGGCAAGAATCTGCACCCATCTTGGCTTGACACACCATAAGACCACAGGCTGGAAAATGGCTGAAGAGATAACTGATAATCTAAAAATCCTTGCCCCCAAAGACCCTGTTAAATATGACTTTGCTCTGTGTCATCTCGGAATATCAGGTGAATGCCCTCCAAATAAAGATAAAGAAAAATGTGATGTATGTTCATTAAAAGATATATGCAAATAATGAAAAGAAAAAAGTTCTTTTTTTTAATTCTTATTCTGTTTTCTGTCCTCTGTCTTCTCTCCTCTTATTCTTATTACCTTCTTATTACCAACAGAAGTCCTTATATCCTGAAATTAGTAACAGGCACGGCAGATTACTTAATGAAGGGGCAGAATATTAGCAATTATAATATCAATCTCAATATCTCTCCTGAAAAAGGGGTGATTAATGTTGAAAGCGATATAAATGTAAAATTTATAAAAGATAGGCGATATATTATCTTCCTATTAAACGATGGTTTAAAGATTGATTCAATAGGATATAAAAAGGCTGTCAGCAATCAGCCATCAGCAATCAGCCATTATAGGATATGGCTTATTAACTTTCTTCTCCTTCCTGAAAAGATTAAAAAGGATGATGATTTACGTATAAATATTAAATATGAAGGCAATCTCAGACCATTAGGTTTTAGCGACGGCTATATAAAGGAAAAGGAGTTTATATTAAGAAATGAAGACCTCTGGTATCCAATGGATTTTCAGGGGCTTTTTACATTAAATGTCAAAGGGACAGTTCCGGTATCAATTACTCCTGCATTGCCGGTCAGTATCATTAATAAACTGACAGGTGATGGTAAGGGGAAGAGGTTTTCATGGAGACCTGAGAGGCCTGTCACAGGTTTTGCCCTGATGGGCGGATATTTTAATAAATTGTCAAAGAGTGTAAACGGGATTACCTATACCCTTTATTCCCCTGTATATCACAATGAAGATATGGAGAAGGCGATTGATAGTATAATTCTATGCCACAGTTTTTTCAAAAGCCAGTTTGGAGATGATGGTTTTAAAAATTTGACCATTATAATAACACCCCACGGATACAGGAGTTATAATCATGGTGCAGGAATTATAACCCTTTCAAAGACCGATTTTCCAACAATAGCCCATGAGATTGCACATAACTGGTGGGGAGGGACTGTTTGTGTAGATTTACTCAGGAGAAAAGGGGGTGGCGGGCAGTGGATAGCAGAGGGATTTGCAGAATTTTCATCCCTCATGGCTATAGAAAAACTTCATGGGAAGGATGCCCTTCTTAAAGAGATTAAAAACGAAAACTTTAATCCAGATAAACAGAGAATTATAGATTCAATAACTACATTTGATAATCTGATGGATGGCGAAGATGTTAAAATAAATAACCAGATGGTTTATGCTAAGGGTGCTTATGTGCTTATAATGCTACGAGAGATAATGGGTGAAGAAAAATTTATGAAGGCAATTAGGAAATTCTTTAGTGAATACAATTATAAGATTGCAGATAGTAGTGACTTTCAAAGAACAGTTGAGAGAATTATGGGAAATTCATTCTCATGGTTTTTTAACCCGTGGATAAGGGGGACAGAAAGGCTTGATTTTAAAATTAAAGATTTAAACTCCATAGAAAGGGGCGGCACCTTTGTAACCACTGTAAAGGTAGTAAATCAAGGCAAAATAAATATATTTGCCGAAATAGATGTCATGGCTATAACTGAAAATGGGAAGGAGATTCAAAGGGTTTTTATGGATGAGAATCCTGCTACAGTTGTATTTAATACAAAATCAAAGATTAAAGAGATTATAGCAGACCCTTTTTTAAAGTGGGCAGATATGGAGAGGGGGAATAATATTGTTAACCCAAAAAATTTATAATAAAAATATAAGTCATTAAAAATGAAAAAAATTATCCCTCTGTTCTTTTTTGCTGTTTCATTTGCCTATGTGGAATCTGCAGTGGTGGTTTATCTCCGCGAATTGTATTACCCTGACGGTTTTAAATTCCCGCTCAAATTGATACCGTCAAATATAGGTTTAATAGAAGTTGGTCGTGAGGCAGCGACACTTGTTATGATTACAACAATTGGTTTTATAGCAGGAAAGAGCCGTTGGCAGAAGATTTCATATTCAATATTTGTATTTGGTATATGGGATATATTTTACTATGTCTGGCTAAAGAAATTTTTAAATTGGCCTGAGTCTGTATTTACATGGGATATACTCTTTCTTATCCCTGTCCCGTGGATTGCCCCAGTATTAGCACCCGTAATTGTTGCCATTACCATATCTATTGCCTCAACGATTGTTATTTATCTATTAGATAAAGGGAGGATATTGCTGGCAGAAAAAAAAGATATTGCACTTATTATCACAGGGGCAATAATAATACTAATCTCTTTTATTCTGGACTTTAAACTGGCAACAAACGGAGGAATACCTGATAATTATCACTGGGAGTTATTAGCAGCAGGTGAACTTATCGGTTTGTTGGCATTTATAAAGATAATTAAGAGATGAAAAAAACATTTCTTTTCTTATTGGTTATATCTTTCATTTATATCATATATTCCAAGTATATATATTCACCCATTATCTTTAAAATTCGTTCTGACTTTGAAAAACCAATAGTGATTAAAAATATTCCAAAGGGGATAGAATCCCTTAGTTCAAAGGGATGTGCATCCTGTCATCAGGAGATATATGAAGAGTGGGCGACATCAATGCATGCGAAGGCGTATATTGACCCTCTGTTTCAGGCATACTGGAGAAAGGACAATAATATATGGATATGCCTGAACTGCCACACACCACTGCAGAATCAGCACGAGTTTATCATAACAGGGTTTGAAAAAGGGGATATTAAAAAACCTATAACACAGAAAAATGAGGATTTTAGCCATGAATTGAGAGAAGAGGGGATAACATGCGCCGCCTGTCATGTGAGGGATGGTGTGATTCTTGGGCCGTTTGGAAATACTGATGCGCCTCACCCTACAAGATATGACCCGATGTTTAAATCTACTGCTATATGTGACAGGTGCCATCAGGTCCCGAGTGGAAAGAGTATGCTTTATATTGCCAACCCATGCAATACATCTGAAGAGTTTCATGGAGGACCCTATGCCGTAAAGGGGTATATATGTCAGACCTGCCACATGCCTGAGGTTGAGAGGCCTATGGCTACAGGTTCTCCAATAAGAAAGATCGGACAGCATCTCTGGAAGGGTGGTTATAGTCCTGATATGGTAAAGAGGGGGCTTATGTTCAGTCTGGATAAGAAAATAAATAATGGCATGGTAGACCTTATCCTGAAAATTAAAAATTCAGGGGCAGGACATAAATTTCCTACAGGCGACCCTGACAGATATATCACAGTCCATTTTGATGTTATAAGTAAAAAGGGGGAGGTTTTAAAATCAGAGCAGTCTTCTATCGGGAGGTGGATTATATGGAAGCCAATTATTGTGGAGGTCTATGAGAATCGTATAAAACCGCATGAAACAAAAGAATATATATTCAATTATAATAATTCGGCTGGAGATGAAATCAGGGTTCAGGTCGTTTATCACATCATGACAGAGAGGGCAAAAAATAAACTTAAAAAAAAGTATGGGCTTAAAGAGGATATCATAACTGAATACAAAATATTTGAAGATGTAATATCTTTATGAACAATTAGCCAAAAAATATTTCGGCTATATCATACAGTTCAAGATCAACTGTCTTTAGCTTCGCTACAGCCTCTTCTAAATTCACTGATACAATCTTATTTCCTTTTAATGCTACCATCTTCCCAAATTCATTATTTTTTATAAGCTCTACAGCAGCAATGCCGTAACGGGTTGCAAGGACTCTGTCAAATGCAGTTGGTGTCCCTCCCCTCTGAATATGTCCAAGTATGATAACCCTTGTTTCAAACCCTGTCCTTTTCTCAATCTCCTTTCCTATTATATTTCCCACCCCCCCGAGTTTGATATGTCCAAAAGCATCCACAGATTCATCCTGTGTTATGAGCTTTGTCCCCTTTACAGGCATTGCACCTTCTGCTGCAACAATAATGCTGAACCCCCTCCCCCTATTGTGCCTCTTGTTTACAAGCTCACACACCTTGTCAATATCAAATGGTTTTTCAGGTATGAGAATGCAGTCTGCGCCTCCTGCAATCCCTGCAATGGTGGCAATCCAACCTGCATGCCTCCCCATTACTTCTATAACCATCACCCTGTCATGGGATTCAGCGGTTGTATGCAATCTATCAATTGCCTCTGCAGCAATACTTACAGCAGTATCAAAGCCAAATGTATAATCAGTTCCTGAAAGGTCGTTGTCAATTGTCTTTGGTATGCCGACAACTTTGATGCCCTTCTCATAAAACCTTTTTGCAACACCGAGCGTATCTTCACCACCAATGGCAATGAGAGTATCAAACCCGAATTTTTTTATATTGGATAATATCTTCTGGACATCCTCCTCTTTTTTAAATGGATTTGTTCTTGATGTGCCGAGGATTGTCCCCCCTCTCGGGAGTATTCCAGAAACAGAGGAATGAGTCAGCGGCTCTACATCTCCATTTATCAATCCAAGCCACCCTTTTTTAATACCGATAACACTGAATCCGTATTTATCCGCCTTTTTTACGACTGCCCTGATAACCGCATTTTCACCGGGACAATCGCCTCCGCCTGTCAATATTCCTATTTTCATAAAAACCACCCTTTATTTATCTCCAAAACTTATTCCTATAAGTCTTGCCGCCTTTATATAGCCGCTATCTAAGGGAACTAACCTTTGTTTTCCTATGGCCTCCTCAAGCGGGATTGATACAATCTCTGGTGTCCTTAGAGAGACCATTTTTCCAAATTCCTTTTTTGCAATCAGAGCCACCGCCTCTGCACCAAATCTCGTGGCAAGAATTCTATCAAATGGAGAAGGGCTTCCCCCCCTCTGTATATGTCCAAGTGTTGTAACTCTTGTCTCAATCCCGGTCATCCTTTCAATCTCATCCCCTACCCTGTTTCCTATACCGCCAAGCCTTCTCGGCTCTGTGCCGTCCTCCACAATCTTTTTTACAACCACATCACCCCCTGTTGGTTTTGCACCTTCTGCCACAACTATTATACTGAAATGCTTCCCATTCTCCTTTCTCTCATAAATCTTCTTAATTACTGCGTCATAGTCAAATGGTATTTCGGGAATCAGTATTATATGGGCGCCGCCTGCTATGCCTGAATGGAGGGCTATCCAGCCGGCATTCCTACCCATTACTTCAATAATCATTGCCCTGTGATGGGATTCTGCTGTAGTATGTATTTTATCTATTGCCTCAGTGGCTGTTAGAATAGCTGTATCAAACCCGAATGTAACATCTGTAGAAAATAGGTCATTATCAATAGTCTTTGGTATCCCGACAACCGGGACCCCCTTTTTAAAAAATTCATAAGCAATTGCCAGCGTCCCGTCGCCGCCAATTGCGATTATGACCTCTATATTGTTTTTTTTGATGTTTTCAATTACCTTATCTGATACATCACTGTAAACCTTTTTCCCGTTGACAACCGAAAAATAATTAAATGGATTGCATATATTAGTTGTCCCAAGGATTGTCCCCCCCCTCGGCATTATTCCAGATACATCCTCTAATTTAAGTTTCATTACATTGTTATTTACTAATCCATAGTAGCCGTCTATTATGCCTATGACATCCATCTCATACTGCTGAACAGCAGTTTTCACCACTCCCCTTATAACAGCGTTAAGCCCGGGACAGTCACCGCCGCCTGTTAAAATTCCTATTTTCATTTTTGCCCTCCAGCTTTTCTGATTAGAAGATATTAAAATATAGGGGTATTGTCAAGTCTATTAAGGTTTTAATTACAGGATTTAGATTACGATAAAGAGAAGGAGAAGATACATTATCTACTTTGCAGCAGCCGGGAGATATATTTTAACTGTTGTTCCCTCTCCTGCTTTAGAATCAACAGTGATT
>DNJG01000084.1 GCA_003489165.1 Nitrospinota bacterium
AAGGTCAGGGTTGAGAAACCACGTCCGGAAGATAAATATGGCGATGTATTTGTTGATACAAACAGGTCATTTCATATTTACAAAGAATGGGTTAATATGACCCGTCCGCCAAAGGGGGATTTAAGACGTCCAATGTGGATGAATCGCCCGTTGAAACCTGTTCCGGAGGCGTATAGAATACAGAAGTCAGAAGTCAGAAGTCAGAATAAAAACCTCTGTTTACATTCTGAATTCTATATTGTGTATTTTTATGTATATCTACTTACCTGTAGCACTGACAAGTTTTAACATATTCTTAGCAATTGGGCTTGGATTAATTGTAGGTTTATTCTCAGGCGTTTTTGGAATTGGCGGCGGATTCTTGCTGACCCCCTTACTGATGATGTTTGGAATACCTTCTACAGTAGCTGTTGCAACGGGGCTGAGTCAGATGGTAGCAACATCAACATCAGGTGCTTATGCCCACTACAAGATTGGCAATATAGATTTTAAAATGGGGGTTTATCTCCTCATCGGGGGTTTTTTAGGCGGACTTATCGGAGTCCATGCAATAAAGATTTTAACAGGGATGGGGAATGCAGATTTCGTAATAAAGATGACATATGTTGTATTACTTGGGGTAATCGGGACATATATGTTTATAGAGAGTCTCTCGAGCATGAAAAAAAAGAGGCTGGCCACTGCAGAGGCAAAAAAAGAGTCTAATATTGCCCGGATGCTTAAATCGCTTCCGCTCCAAACAAACTTTGAGAAATCAGGTGTTTCTCATTCTGTATTGATACCTATATTCTTTGGGGGTTTTGTTGGAATCCTCTCTGCAATAATGGGTGTGGGCGGGGGTTTCATGATGGTTCCTGTAATGTTATACATCCTGAAAATACCAATGCATATTGTGGTCGGGACGAGCCTCTTTCAGATTCTCTTTATATGTATAGAGGTTACATTTCTTCAGGCATATACAAACCATAATGTAGATCTTATACTTGCTCTCTTACTCCTGCTTGGCTCAACAATAGGTGCCCAGATTGGTGCAGTATTCGGAATGAGATTAAAGGCTGAACAGTTGAAGATACTCCTCTCAATAATAGTACTTGCAGTAGCTGTAAAAATTATTTTTGAACTTACAATAAGTCCGTCAATAATTGAAAAGTCAGAAACAAAGTTGCTGATGGAACATACAGGTATAATAAAGATCATCGCTGATATGGCAAAAAACAACGGTGCCCTGTATGGCATTGTATCAATTGTCATTGCTATTATTGCAGGTTTTGGTGCAGGTATTATATTTAAGGCGGCAAGGGGTGGACACTGATGTATAAAAACATTCTTGTGGCATTTGACGATTCTGAATTCAGCAAAGCCGCGCTCAAGGAGGCCTCCATCTGGGTAATGAAACATGGAGGAAAGGTAATCCTTATTCATATAATCAATCCTGATAGAGATATTCTTGGAATCTCAAAAACAAATTTAAAATGGCATCTGGAAAAGGCAAAAAAATTGCTCAATAAAACAGGAGAGGATGCAAAATCGGATTATGGCATAGATGTAGAATCAATAGTGATTGAGGGGAAGCCCTCTGATGTCATACTTGATATTGCCAGAGAAAAAAATGCAGACCTTATTTCTATGGGGACTTATGGTAAAAAAAAGTTAAAGAGATTAATCCTCGGAAGCGTTACATCTCATGTTGTTGTAAATTCACCATGTGATGTTCTTGTGGTGAAGAAATACTGCAGTGAATGTATAGGGAAATACAATTCAATCACCCTCCCATTTGATGGATCAGAATTTAGCAAGAAAGCGTTAAACCGTGCATGCCAGTTATCAAAAATCGATAATGCTGATATTTCTGCAATATATGTGACTCCACACTATGAAAAAATGGTTGAGTTTTTTATGACAGATTCAATAAGGGAAAGTCTTATGAAAGAATCAAAGAATATTATGGATATGGCAGTAAAAATCGCTGAAAAACAGGGTGTATCAATAAAGACAAAAATCCTTGAAGGATATGTGGGAGACAAGATTATAGAGACTTCAGGCAAACAAAAAAATAATCTGATAGTTATAGGGACATACGGTTGGAGGGGTATTAATAAGGCGATTATGGGGAGCATATCTGAAAGAATACTCATCAATGCCGCCTGCCCTGTGCTGTTGGTTAGATAAAAACAGTTTAGGAGTTAAAGAGTTAAGGGGTTGAGGAGTTTAATTAACTCCCTAACTCTACAAACTTCTAAACTCTTTAACTTATTTTAAGAAAGGGGGGATTAAATTGGCAGAAGATATAAAAGTAGATTCTACATTAGACTGCAAGGGGTTGGTCTGTCCAGAGCCGATAGTTAAAACCAACATGGTGATTAAAAAGCTTCAGGTTGGGCAGGTTCTTGTTATGGAGTCAACAGATGCCGGTGCAACCAGCGATATGCACTCATGGGCAAAGAGGACAGGGCATCAACTGCTGAAAGAAGAGGCATCAGGAAATGTATTAAAGTTTTATGTAAAGAAGATGAAATAAACAAAAATTTCTAAATTCTAATATCTAAATTCTAAACAAATCATAAATTTAAAACTCTGTTTGGAGAATTTGAATTTAGGATTTTGATATTGTTTGGGATTTCAGATTTAGAGTTTTAGATTTTATAATTGGGAGGATGATATGACTGATAAACCAAAGAGGATAGCCCTAATTGCATCAAAGGGGACGCTTGATATGGCATACCCACCGCTTATCCTTGCCACAGCAGCCATTGCAATGGATATGGAGGCAGGGATATTTTTCACTTTTTATGGACTTGATATAATAAACAAACACAAATATAATTCATTAAAAGTTCCGCCTCTTGCCAATCCTGCAATGCCTGTTCCGATGCCGAATATCCTCGGTGCATTGCCTGGAATGACAGCTATGGCTACAATGATGATGAAAAGCTGGATGAACAAGGCAAATGTAACGACCATACCAAAGCTTCTGGATATGGCAAGAGAAGGTGGCGTGAAGCTTATTGGCTGTCAGATGACAATGGATGTCATGGGGGTAAAAAAAGAAGACCTCATTGACGGCGTTGAGATTGGAGGGGCTGCCACATACCTCGATTATGCAGTAGATGCAAATATAACTCTATTTGTTTAAACAATTAGCCACTGACTAACACAGACTTAATAAAAGGCAGAATACAGAAGTCAGAATACAGAATTCAGAGGAAAGCAATTTTTGTTTTTATTCTGGCTACTGACTCCTGACTTCCATTAGTTTTGTCAGTGAGAGTCTGTGGCTTATAAAGAAGGGAGGTTTATATGAAAAGGAGAGACGCTTTAAAGACAATAGGTGGGACAATTGCAGGTTTGACTGTTGCTGAAAAGTTTATAGGCAATACAAAAGAGGCTTTTGCAGATGATAAATCAAAGTATCATAAAGAAATGCTTCCTGCACCGGGCGGAAAACGGGTTGTTATTATCGGCGGTGGATTTTCAGGTGTATCTTTTGCAAATACATTGAGGGAACTTGCACCTGATGCTGAAATAATATTATTAGAAAGATATCCATTCTTTGTGTCTGGTCCGTCTCACATTGATTATAGTGTAGGAATAAAGAGATTGGAGGATGCAACACGGAGCTATTATTCTCTGAGAGAGAAGGGAATAAAGGTTATAAAAACAGAGGTCGGAGGTATTCTCCCTGAGGAGAACAAGGTAGTTGCCAGCAAGGGGAGTCTGACATACAACCACCTCTTGATTTCCACAGGCATAAGGATGGCAGATGAGGAGATATTACAGCTATCAGAAAATCCTGCATATAACGCACATACGTGGGAATTAGAGGGGACAATAGAACTGCGGAGAAGGATTGAAACCTTTAAAGGCGGGAAGGTTGTTGTATCAGTCCCATCAGCACCTTTCAAGTGCCCCCCTGGACCTTATGAAACAGCCTGTCTACTTGATGAATTCTTCAAAAAGAAGGGTGTCACAGCAGATATATCTGTAGTGGATTCAAATGACAAACCCCAGCCGCCGCCATTGGCACAAAAGTGGCTTACAGTCTTTGAGAAGAAAAATATTAAGTATATGCCAAATAATAAAGTGGTTGAGATAGATGGTGCAAATAAACAGCTCGTAACTGATAAAGGGGATAAGATAACCTATGATTTAGTAACACTTATACCTCCGAATAAGGCTTCAACAATCATTAAGGAATCCGGGCTTGGCGACCCGTTTGTAGATGTTGACCCAATTACTTTCAAATCAAAGAAATTTGGGAATATATTTGCGACAGGCGATTGTGCAAAGGTTCCATATACAAAATCTGCATATACTGCCATGTATCAGGGAAAAAACGCCGCATACTATGCGGCAATAGCTATGGGATACAGTGCAAAAGAGCCTGCACCAATCCATAATATCTGCTACCCTTATACATCTGCAGCCGAGTCAATGCTGATAAGGGTTGACTGGGAAAAGGATGGAAAGGTGGGAAAGACTGCTGCAGATGACCCAAAGACAGACTACAGAGATTCAAGATCAGCATGGGAGTCCACCTTGCTTAAGAGTCTTTTCGGCTCATAAAATAATTTAGCCACAAGACTTTCTTAGACAATAATAAGTGTTAGTGTGAGTGTTTTTTTACTGGTACTAACACTAATCACTGACACTGATTTAAGTCTGTGTATGTCTGTGGCAAAAAAGGGATTTTCTGATGGATAAGTTATTTGCAACACTTGTAATTACTTTTCTCTTATATAGTCCTTCTTTTGCTTTTGAATACGAAAAAAAGGTTTTTGTGGAGAGGGAGAAGGTGGCTTTTGTTGAAATCAAATCTGACAAACCTGTTGACATTTTTATTATGTATTCACCCCAGTATAAAAATTATACTAAGAGCGGTTCAACTGAGGGTGCATTTGATATGAGAAATATCAGATGGTATATCTACCCTATCCCGGCGATGTTTGATGACCAGACTGTGTATTTCATCGTCAAGGAAGGGGCAGAGTTCAAGGTAACATACGAGAATGTAAAAGAGAGAATAGACAGGCTATTTAAGGGTGATATGCTTTTGCGGAGTGGTGCTGATAGTTTTTTTAAAAAAGGTATTGACTCAATCAGGCTGACACAGAATCTTCCTGATTTGCAGATTGAGATTGAGGCATCTGAAGATGTTCAGATTGCCGTGGTAAAGGTTATGGATTATATATCTCTCACAAGGGGAAAGAAAAGTTTTGAAGAGATTTATGAAAATGCCAGTTTTAAAGGTGTAAAATCATTAAATTTCAGGTCGCCTGATTTTGACGACCTTTATCTGATTGCGAAATCAGAAAATGGTGTAAATATAAAATACAAGACATGGGCAAATAAAGATACCGCCAGCTCGGGCTGTTAGAGATATAAGGAGAAAGGGAGAAGCTTGAGAGATGGAGGAAAAACAGATATTATTTTTATTTTTTCTCCCTTTCCCTATTTCTCCTTAGAATCTATTACAAATGAAAATCTGCAGAAGGGATATTTTAAAGGGTTTTGCTGCCGGGGCAGGCGGAATCTTTATTGAGTCCATCACCCCCCCCTTTCAAATCCTATATGCTGCTCAGGATAAGACACTTGTAAGGAGAGAATATCAGAGGGTATTGTTGACAGATGAAAACAAAGAGCCATTTAAGTCATCAGACATAAAGAAAAATGAGAACTACATTTTTTTTTACCCATATCACAATATTCCCGTTTTGCTGCTAAATCTTAATAAAACAATTGAGCCTATAAAGGTGGAGCAGTCAGAAGAAGTTAAGTCCTACTTTCATCCAGGTGGTATTGGTGCAGATAAGTCTATAGTAGCGTATGTTGCGGTCTGCACCCATGAATTTGTCCGTCCAAATCAAGATGAATCTCTGATAAAATATTATCCACTAGGGGAGACATCTTTTATATATGGCGGTGATAATATTATATGTTGTTGTGCCCACGGGAGTGCCTTTGACCCATCAAATGCCGGCAATGTTCTGCAGACACCTGCTGAATACCCTCTGACAACTGTAGAGTTAGAATGGGATTCACAAACGGATTTCCTCTATGCAAAGGCACTAATTGGCTGGAATCCCCCATTTAAAGAGATTTTCAAAGAAGATGGAGAAGGTAAAAGAGTCACTGAAAATACCACTATTAAGAAACTGTCTGATTATTCAAAAAAGATTATAAAATGCTGATAATCTCCTTCGCTTCATCCATTACATCGGATACCTTTATTGATTCCATACACTTATGGTCTGTGGGGCATTCTCGCTTCCAGCATGGTGAGCAGTCCACAGGCTTTCTTACAATTTTATATTTATCGCATAGTGGAGATGTTTCAGATGGATCTGTTGAGCCAAAAATCGCTACAATCGGTGTCCCGACTGCCGCCGCTATGTGCATTGGACCAGAATCATTTGTAATAAATAGATGACATTTTTTTATCATTGCTGCAAGGGATTTTAAGGTTGTCTTGCCTACCATAGATATGGCTTTATTTTTCATTCTCATTTTTATTTCAGCCTCAATATTAAAATCCCCACTTCCCCCAAAGAGTATAACCTCTCCTTTGAGTTTGCTGTAAATCCCATCCCCTAATTCCGCAAATCTCTCAGGCATCCATCTCTTAGCAGAGCCGTAAGATGCACCTATATTCATGCCTATAACAGGCGTCTTTTTAGATAATCCTTTTTCTTCCCAGAACTTATCTACTGCATTTTGAATATCCTCTGAGATATAAAAATGTACATTATTACTTCTGGCTTCTGGCTTCTTGCTTCTGACTTCTGGAATAGAATTAATCAGCGTTAAATAGTATTCTGCCTGATGCATCCGAGGGCTTTTTCTTAAAGGCATGGGGATTTTCTCTGTAAGAAAAATCCCCCTCATATCCTTGTTAAATCCAATCCTCTCTCTTATGCCTGCAAGATATGCAGAGAGTGCCGATTCAAATGAATTGGTTAAGAGGATTGCAAGGTCAAAGTTTTTTTCCTTTAAGCCTCTGTAAAATCTTAGCCTTTCAACAACAGACATTAAATCAGGATTGAAGGATATAATCTCATTTATATCAGGATTTCCCTCAAATAAAGGGATTAGGTCAGATTTCACCAGTATTGAAATATGTGCAGATGGAAATGCCGCTCTGACAGAGGATATTGAAGGTATGGATAACATCACATCCCCTATCCAATTCGGACATCGTATAAGTATCTTCCTTAACTTTGAACTTTGAACTTTAAACTTTAAACTTTTTTTCATGGTTGTGTCTTCCACCTTCTGTGAAGCCAGAACCACTGGTCAGTATATCTCCTGATAATTGATTCTATTACCCCAGTGAAGATTGCAGTATATTTTTCAATATCTCTTTGATTATCCCCAGAGGAGATAACTTCTATCGCCTCACCAATGACCACCTTAAACTTGCCGATCCCCTCTCTTATGGTAAATGCTGGAATAACAGGGGCGCCAGTCCGCAAAGCAAGAAGGGCTACGACTGGGGTTGTGCATGCTTTTCTCCCAAAGAAATCTACAAATACCCCCTCTTCACGGCTGGTATTCTGGTCCATAAGTATTGCAACTATCTCATTTTTATTAAGGCATCTCAATATCTCTCTTATTGCATTTTTTTTCGCAATAACACCGCTGTTAAAAGCTATCCTCAATTTATATATAAGGCTGTTTATAAATCTGTTATCCAGGGGCCTCACCACAAAATTAAGCCTGAAATCTCTTGCAGATGCAAGGGCGCCGACCTCCCAGTTGCCTATATGGGCTGTTACTACAAGCACCCCCTTCCCTTTTTCAAGAGCCTTTTCAATATTTTCTCTCCCTTCAAATATCACAGCATTGTCAACCCACTCCCTTCCGCCTTTAAAGACTCTCGCCATCTCTGCTATAGTACAGCCGATATTTCTGGACGATTCCTTTGCAATTCTTTTGATTTCATTATGAGACTTTTCAGGAAATGATGCCATTAAATTATTTATTGCCACATTACGATGTCTTGCATCAAATAGATAAAGGAGCAGCCCTATAAATCTTCCTATTTGAAGAGAAATCTTAAACGAAAATACATTTATAATCTTTATGAATAAAAATATCAGCACATATTGAATCCACTC